>JALSLH010000056.1 GCA_026988435.1 Methylophaga sp. | reverse complement strand
ACCATAAAAAATGTGGGTAATATTAATAAATTATTAATTGCAATGAAGCTTAACGTGATTGTAAATTTATTAACGCCAATGTTAATGGCTCTTGGGGTTCTGCTTTGACAGAAAACACATTGAATACGGATATAGTAATTTCAAATGAATTGGCCGATAAAGGCTACATTATTCTACCTGACTTTTTGCCCAACGCACTCACAGAACATCTTTATCAGCATGTTTCTACCCTTCCTACCGATCAATTCGGCCAAGCTGGAATTGGTCGAAATAATAACTTGCAAGTAAATCAACAAATCCGTAGTGATTTAACACACTGGTTAACCGAAGAGTCAGATTGTGAACAGGCTTATTTATTGGCTATGGATAAATTGCGGAAACAGTTCAATGAACAACTTTTTCTTAGCTTATTTGATTATGAAGCACATTATTCTCTCTACAAACCTGGTAACTACTATCAGCGCCATATTGATGCCTTTAAAGGTCGTTCAAACCGAGTTGTCAGTACGGTATATTATCTAAATAAAAATTGGTCAGCAGAAGATGGTGGTGAGCTCATTCTTTACCAACAAAATAGTGATAATATCATTCGACGTATTGCACCCACTTTCGGCACAATGGTGATTTTTCTTAGTGAAAAATTTCCCCATGAAGTGCTAACTGCCAACCGTGATCGGTATAGCATCGCAGGCTGGTATAGAATTGACAGACCTTTATAAAATGATAAAACAAAACTTCGATATATTACAATTGGGTCATCCAACATTACGTAAAATAGCAAAACCTGTAGGCAGTATCACTCAATCTTATCAAACTCTATTTGATAACTTGTTGGCGTTTGTTATTGAACGTAAAGGTGCAGGCATTGCCGCACCACAGGTTAATATCTCAGAGCGCTTTTTTATTATGTCATCTAAGCCTACTGTGCGTTACCCAAATGCGCCTGAGATGGAACCTATTGTCATTATTAATCCTGAAATTATTAACCATTCAGATGAGATGGTAAAAGACTGGGAGGGTTGCTTAAGCATACCCGGTATTAGATCGTTAGTACCACGCTATTCATCCGTTACCGTAAAATTTACATCACGTTTCGGTGATGTCGTTGAAACTGATTATTCTGGTTTTATTGCACGTGTATTTCAACATGAAATTGACCACCTCAATGGTGTTGTGTTCCTTGATCGGGTTGAAAACACACATGATATTGTGATGGAACAAGAATGGTTAAAGATACAACCTCAATTTTAGTAAAAAATTTGCATTAAACGCTAAGCAAACTATCAATCGCGATCGTCAGTATAGTGTATTATTTGAGAACTGATAGACATTTTTATAAGCAATAGATTGAACATTATTGTGATTCTGGATATTCTCGGTTTTATAACTCAGTTATTAAATATAGTATTTCAAGGAGAAATTTATGAAAAATAATCTGATTACGACAAAAACCCCCACATTATTTCTCATGTTAGCTCTTTTTTATTTAGTGTCTTTTGGAACTTGCAAAGCTGAAACTTACTATGTTTCGCCGTTGGGTGACAATGCTAATAATGGCTTGTCACCAACCAAACCACTTAAAACAATAACAAGTGCGGTTGATAGGGCTTGGAAAAGTGGTGATATTATTTATGTTATGACTGGAACCTATGTAGAAACACTTTATATTGGCCAAAATAATCTCACTTTAACTGCATATCATAATGACAAGCCCATTATTAACGGCGGAGCCCAACTTCCTGATAGAGAGTGGGGAGCATTGATTGAGCTTGCTGGTGATTATAATACGATCTCTGGATTTGAGTTAAAAAACAGCAATATCAACGGTCAATACCCAGGTGGATACGGAATGGACGTAATTGGGCAACACAATACAATCAGTCGAATGAATATTCATCACACCTGGGAACATGGAATATTAGTCCATGGCGATTATAATATTGTTGAAGATTCAACCTTTTGGCAGGCAGCACTTCATAATTCTTCTAACGTTGATGGAAAAATCACTTCTGGATGGGCAGCAGGACTCAGTGCCGCCCGTGATAATAACAATCCGACGGCATTAAAGAAAAATATTAACTCATACACCATTTTCCGCCGCAATACTGCTTATAACAATTGGGGCGAAGGCATCACCTGCTATAACGCCGATCATTGCACGATGGAAGATAATATTGCCTACGACAATTGGACGGTCAATTTATATCTTTCTGATGCGACTAATAGCTTGGTTCAGCGCAATTTAGTTTATGTTTCTTCAGCGCCAGAAATTCCTATTCAAGACAATCATTTAGGCATACTTTTAGCGGATGAAGCGCCAGATGCACCTCGGGCATCAAATAATAGAATCATTAACAACAAGATTTATAATGCAGACTTTGATGCCTATACCTGGTCTGAAGAAGCCGTTATTAATCCAGGATTGAAAAATGTTTTAATCGCTGGAAATATTATCATTGATGGAGGTTTTGATTCTGGTGGTGTTAAAGAAAAAATGGTCAATATAAATACCCAGATTAAACATAATTATTTTATGGGCAAGAATAATCGAATATCTGACACTATCGGTCTTGATTTCACCAATAATCATTGGGCTAATGTACCAGATATTGCCAGTACATCTAGCAGCTCTATGATTCCCAAACTACTTAGAGTGGGTCCCACAACACCTGGCGATTTAACAGAAAATTATTTCCGTTTATATGTGGAGTATAAGGCTCCTGATCCCATTCCACTAAAGACAGAACGAGTACTTCCCCCTTCAGATAACTTAACCAGAATAAGCAAGATAAAATCAAAAGATGCAACTCAAATAAAAGTGGTGACATCATCAGAACAGGTAGTAATAGGAAAAAATACTGGCAATAAAACTGAATCCACCACTAGAAAGAAAATTACTTACCGGTTTGGAGGAAACGGAAAGAAGAATGGTAACGGGTTTGCCATGACTACTTTCTCAGATGTTATACATGCCAAACCAATCAAAGCAGATAATGCACAAAACTGCAGGGCATATTCAAATAAAGTTTGTCTTCTTAAGTAACCTGAGAACGGAATTAGCAAAGTCATCCAGCACATCTATTTTAGCGGCTCTCTTCGTTGGATTTACTTCCAATAGCCCGCTATTGCTACGTAAATCCGCCTTGATATCCACTAAAATAAATGCACTGGTACAAAATGCTTATGCTTTTTTATTAGTTTTAAAATTATTTCTTAAAAAGCTATTGTAAATTATAGAATTTCTGACTATCCTTATCCCGTTCTCAGGTTAAGTAAGCTGAAAACGGAATAAGCAATATTATGAATATAAAGAAAAACTAACCGCTCAAAGCTCCACCGAACATTTCACCAACGGCATGACTTAGTTCTTTAGAGCGTGTATGTGATCGTAATGCCTGCATAATATGCTCTCGCAGGCCGGGCATAAACATCGCATCAGCTAATAATTGACTAAATGCTGCTTGTCCAGCATCATTTGTAGCTAAACGCTCAACAAATAACTGACATATGGTTTCATCAGCCAGAACACGCCATATTCGTCCAACTATCGTTGCTAATACTTCAATATGATTGCTACAGTCATGCTTGAGTATATGTATGACCATATGATCGACCAAGCCTACGGCAGGGCTGTTTGATGCAGCTCTTAAGCAGGCACAAATACGGGCCATATCAGGTGATTTTTCCAACAACTCTTTTTCAACACGCTGAACTAGTTCTTCAGCAATTCCCGTTGGCAACGGTGCATTTTCTAGATAGCTACTTAATACTGTAAACACCTTATCTGAAAGTTTAGGAATAGTCTCTATTAAACTCAATGTTTCTTCATGCTCATCAAGTCGCATAGCAACATCTGCTACACCTTGCATGGCGAGTGTTTGCCATTGGTTAAGCGGTTTGTCACCGGTAAAATAGGCTAATGCATCATTATAATGAGATGACGGGGGTAGGCCTAAACTTTTTGTTGCCACGGCATTAAACGCTGCCATTTTTTCTTCTCGCGGTGAGAAAGTATAGGGACTATCTTTAAGTGCACTTTGAATTTGTTGACCATTCTCTGCCGCCAACATGCATTCGCCTACACGCTCTAACAGCATTTTTAAGAAAGCATCTCGCGCCGCTTGCTTTAATAAACCTTGTTCATCTAATGGGAAATTTAAGAACCAAACATAATGCTGATCTGCCTTTTTAGGATCCCAAAAAATAACCCCAAATAAAGCTGACTGCTTAAAGGGATAAGGGTAAGGTTTTTTAGCCCATTCAAAACCAACAAACTCATCAGGTGTTAATTTGGTAACACGGCGCCCCATATCGAAAATGCGATATTTTGCACCGCTTTCATGAAGAAATTCACTTAGCGTAAATATTTTATGTGTTGTCATTTATTTTATCTATCCTAAATCAAGCGTGATTTTCAGCGTGTTTATATTTTGCTTCAGAACAAAGTATTTTTGCACAGAGAATATGAGCATATTGAAATATGTAATGATTTGAGTACAAGAATAACTTCGTGCTGAACCAAAAGACAAATGCGCTGAGTGTTACGTTCTATACTCGGCATTGATTTTCACATAGTCATACGAAAAATCACAGGTCCAAACCACGTCTTCTGCTTGACCACGACCTAATTCAACAGTAATCGTAATCTCTTCTCTATCCATCACCTTTTGACCTTTTTCTTCACTATAGGATTGGGCAGGTTCACCTTGCTCAACAATACAAACATCATCTAAATAAATAGCTGTTTTAGTTAAATCAAGTGCGTCGATACCTGCTCGACCAACAGCCGCTAAAATGCGGCCCCAATTTGGATCAGAAGCGAATAAGGCTGTTTTAACTAAGGGTGAATGCGCAATTGTATAAGCAACTTGGCGACATTCTTCCGCATCTCTGCCTTGCTTGACCTTAATTTCTACAAATTTAGTTGCACCTTCTCCATCACGAATAATAGCGTGTGCCAATTGTTGCATAATTTCTGCAACCACTTGATAAAGCGCTTGTGCCGCGTTAGATTCAAACTCGACCATCATTGAATTTTGTGCTTTGCCTGTCGCCATCAATATGCATGAATCATTCGTCGATGTATCGCCATCAACGGTAATTCTATTAAAGGATTGTGCTACGGCTCGAGCCAATATTTTATCAAGTACAGTTTGTTCAACCGCTGCATCGGTTGCGATATACGCTAACATGGTAGCCATATCAGGGCGAATCATACCCGAGCCTTTTGCCATACCGGTAACTGTAATCGTATGCCCATCAATTTCAACTTGCTTTGAAACAGCTTTAGCTACTGTATCCGTTGTCATAATGGTATGTGCTGCATTAAACCAATTATCTGCTGTTAAATTCTGAAACGCATCAGGAACAGCATGTTTTATTTTATCTACAGGTAACTGCTGGCCTATAACACCTGTTGAAAACGGCAAAACCACATTAGCATCTACATTAGCAATCTCTGCCACAGCTTTGCAACAAGATTTTGATGCCTCTAGACCGGCTTTCCCCGTACCCGCATTAGCGTTACCCGAGTTAATCAATAAATAACGCGGCTTGGCTTCTTTTTGATGTTGTTTTGCTATAGTAACTGGCGCTGCACAGAAAGTATTCTGGGTATACACTGCTGAAGTTATCGTACCTTCAGCTAATGCCATGAGCACCAGATCAGGATGGTTTTCTTTTTTTATTCCCGCACTGGCTATGCCAAGTTTAATGCCTGAAACTGCTAATAAATCTGCATGTTTGGGCATTGGCAAATTGACAGGCATTAGGGAGCCTCTGAACAAGTCTGGACGAAATAGATTGCCTGCAGAATATTCAAATTCAAGGAAAAAAGTGCGCGTAATAGCGAGCTATTGCGAAGCTTTTTAACGCGGAAGTTGGGTATTCTGTGCGTAATGTATGAGTTCATGACTTGTTCAGAGGCTCCCTAACTAATAGCACCATGGCATTGTTTAAATTTCTTACCACTACCACAGGGACAAGGATCATTGCGGCCGACTTTTTTACCCTCGCGCGTAACGGGTTTTTGATGTGAAGGGTGTTCATCAGCTTCCGCGCCATCCTCACCCGCCATACCCTCAGCTTGGTCATGCTTATATTCAACTTCCGCTGCCTGACGACGCTGTTCTTCAACCGCTTCAACATCTTCTTCTGAGCGCACTTGTACGCGTGAAAGTATTGAAATAACATCATGCTTGATGGTTTCTAGCAAGCTAGTAAACATTTCGAAAGATTCGCGTTTAAATTCTTGCTTAGGATCTTTTTGTGCATAGCCCCGCAAGTTAATACCTTGGCGTAAATAGTCCATTTGGGCTAAATGCTCTTTCCATGCATTATCTAATGTTTGCAACATAATCGCTTTTTCATAATGCCGCATTACTTCACTGCCCACAATTTGTTCTTTTTCTTGGCAAGCTGCTTCCGCAGCTTCAATAATTCGTTGATGCAATGTTTCTTCATGCAAGTCATCTTCAGCTTCTAACCAATCTGCAATCGGTAAATCTAAGGCAAAATCACTACGTAATGAATTCTCTAATCCGGGAACATCCCATTGCTCATCAATGCTACCTGCTGGAATATACTCACTAACAGCATCACCAATTACAGATTCACGCATTGAAATAACTGCATCACCTACTTCTTCTGCCGCCATTAACTCATTACGTTGATCATAAATTACTTTACGTTGATCATTGGCAACATCATCAAATTCCAGCAACTGCTTACGAATATCAAAGTTATGCCCTTCTACTTTCTTTTGAGCATTTTCAATAGCACGTGAAACCCAGGGATGCTCAATCGCTTCCCCTTCTTCCATACCTAGTTTTTGCATCAAACCTGCCATGCGTTCTGATGCAAAAATGCGCATTAGATTATCTTCAAGCGATAAATAGAAGCGGCTAGAACCTGCATCGCCTTGACGGCCTGAACGACCACGGAGCTGGTTATCAATACGGCGTGATTCATGACGCTCAGAACCGATTATATGCAAGCCACCCGAGGCTAAAACAGCATCATGCCGAGCTTGCCATGCTTGTCTAACTTTTTCTTTATCTGCATCAGTCGCATCTTCGCCTAATGTTTCTAACTCAACATCTAGGCTACCGCCCAATACGATATCGGTACCTCGACCCGCCATATTAGTCGCAATGGTTACCGAGCCGGGCGCACCCGCTTGCGCGATAATATGGGCTTCTCTTTCATGCTGTTTTGCATTCAATACTTCATGTTGAACTTTGGCTTTGGTTAACAAATAATGCAAATACTCAGAGCTTTCAATTGATGACGTTCCTACTAACACGGGCTGTTTGCGTTCTATGCAATCTTTAACATCCACTACAATTGCTTCGTATTTTTCTGGTGTCGTCAGATAAATCTGATCTGCTTCATCTTTACGTTGCATTTCACGGTGCGTTGGAATAACCAGCACTTCTAAACCGTAAATAGATTGCAGCTCAAATGCCTCTGTATCAGCAGTACCTGTCATTCCGGATAATTTTTCATACAATCTGAAATAATTTTGGAAGGTGATTGAAGCTAGCGTTTGATTCTCATTTTGAATATTTACACCTTCTTTCGCTTCTACTGCTTGATGTAAACCTTCAGACCAACGACGACCTTGCATTGTTCGACCAGTAAATTCGTCAACGATAACCACTTCGTTATCTTGCACAATATAGTCAACATCACGTTGAAATAGTACATGTGCACGTAATGCTGCGGTTACATGATGCATTAAGCTTATATTTGTAGCATCATATAAACTTGCATCGGGATCTAAGATGCCTTCTTTTTCTAGCATTCCTTCAATTTTTTCATGGCCCGCTTCTGTGAAATGCACTTGTTTGGCTTTTTCATCGACAGTGTAGTCGCCAGCTACTTCAATTTCATCTTCTTCGGTTTCGCCACCAATTTGTTTAGTTAAAGAAGGGATTAAGGTGTTCACTTTTTTATACAGCTCAGAGCTATCTTCTGCAGGACCTGAAATAATAAGCGGTGTACGCGCTTCATCGATTAAGATTGAATCTACTTCATCAATAACGGCAAAATGTAATTTTCGCTGTACTTTTTCTTCAATACTAAATGCCATATTATCGCGCAGATAATCAAAACCGAACTCATTGTTCGTTCCATAGGTAATATCTGCCGCATAGGCTTCACGCCTTGCATCTTGATCCATTCCAGCGATGATAACACCGGTTGTCAGACCCAAGAAACCATAAAGTTGGCTCATCCAGGCTGAATCTCGTTGAGCAAGATAATCATTTACGGTTACAAGATGAACACCTTCACCTTCAAGCGCATTAAGGTAAATAGCCAGCGTAGCCACCAGTGTTTTACCTTCACCGGTACGCATTTCAGCAATCTTGCCATCATTTAGCACCATGCCACCAATTAGCTGCACATCAAAGTGGCGCATATTCAATACACGTTTACCCGCTTCACGCACCACAGCAAATGCTTCAGGTAGAATATCTTGAAGCGTTTTTCCATCGGCTAGTCTTTGCTTGAATTCTACCGTTTTTGCTTGCAAAGCATGATCACTTAATTGCTCTATTTCTGTCTCAAAACCAGTCACTTGATCGGCAACTTTACGTAATTGCTTGAGTGCTCGGTCATTACGGCTGCCAAAAATCTTGCGGAAAAACTTGCTTACCATTGCTTAACTACCTGTTGTGGGACAACAAAATATTGTCCTTATGTGTCTTAATAAAATCGCGTGATTATAACGCGTAGCACGAAGAAGATCTAAACTCTTTATTATATGGAGTCAAAACCACTAATTTCAAGGGGGATTTCGGAATAAATCGATATTTTAATTAGCTCACGGGTATATATGCTTAATCGATTAAGTCTATCTCAGATCGATCATTGAAAAAGCAAAGCTAGCGCTAGTTTTTGGTAAACTTGGCTGGGTTTACCTTGTGACCAGAAACCAGCAATTCAAAATGAACATGAGGCCCAGTAGACCGGCCTGTAGAGCCCATTAGTGCAATTTCCTGATCTTTAGAAACTACATCGCCTAAGCTGACAAGTAACTTTTCGCTGTGCGCATAGCGCGTAACATAGCCGTTACCATGATCGATCTCGACCATCTTGCCATAACCACTTTTGCTTCCTGTCCAGCTCACTATCCCATCAGCCACCGCATAGATCGGATCACCTTCTTTTCCAGCAAAATCAATACCAGAATGAAAAGCCATTTTGCCATCAAATGGATCAACACGTTTACCATAATGCGATGATAACCAACCTGTATTAATCGGTCTTCTACTTGGAATTGTTGATGCAATTGCATCGTCAGTTACAACATAGGTTTGCATCACCTCTAATTGGTGTAGCTGTTCGTCAAATGTATTAGATAAGTATGTTAAGTTAAGGTTAAATTCGCTGTCTGTTAGTATTACTTCATCTTGCCGTATTCCGCCTTGGGCAGGTTCAGAATCTATAGAATAATCGGATAAATCTAAGCCCGTAATATTTGCCAATTGCTTCGTTATTGCTTTTAATCTAATCGCCTCGGCCTGTAGAGTGCCTAGGCGTTTTGCATACATTTCGGGTATTTTTTGTTCTACAATTTCTACGTTTTGATCTTTTCTATATGTTGATGATGGCTCAGAATTCAATGATATATAGTGAGGGATTACTGTTGAAGATGATTGTAATATTGTGTATTTTGAAAAATAAAATACCGCACATGCAAAAAGGATTAACAATAGAGTACTTGCGACGATCAGGTGGCGGGATGTGAGTGTCCAATGTTTATGCGCCGATTTATTCGGCGATATAATAATAACTTGCATGTTTAATAACACCTCTAAAACATATCCAAATATTAGAAATATGCATTTTAAATTGACCAACTCAACGCTATTAAGGATAGCACCTTTTTTTCATAAAACCTTAAACTAGTCCTAAAGTTATTTAAGGTTGTGTATAATCGAATTATAGAAAATAACAATCTAGTAATTATCATGCCTAAACAGCCAGAACACATAAATTTTATTTGTCGGCACAATAAAACATTGGCCAAACTAGCTCAACATGCCCAACTTATCGAAAAGCTTGATCACACATTACATCAAGCTCTACCATCACAATTTTCTACTCATTGCCGTTTAGCAAATATCAAACATCAAACACTTATTATCCACACGGATAATGCATCACTTGCGAGTTTAATTCGCTTTCAGGTGCCAACGTTGTGTAAAACATTTTCTGCCCACCTAGAAATGCCTATCAGTAATATTGAAGTTAAAGTTCGACCGGAGACTAGCCGTGAAAAAGTAGTTGAAACGTCGACCACTTTATTACCCAAATCAGCTGCTACGGCTCTTCAACAAACATCTCAAGTCATTGATAATGAGGCATTAAGTGCCTCTCTCAAGAAATTAGCTAATCGGTTTAAGGCTTAAGTTACAATTGAAGCAGCGGGGCGGCTAAATGAAATAGGAGCATCTTTCTCATTTTCAAAGCTCACTAATTCCCATGCATCTTCTTGCTCTAGCAATTTTCGTAGCAATTTATTATTTAATTCATGACCTGATTTATAACCATTGAACGAACCAATCAAACTATGGCCTAGTAAATATAAATCACCAATCGCATCTAACACTTTATGGCGTACGAACTCGTCTTCATAGCGCAAGCCATCTTCATTCACAACGCGATAATCATCCAAAGCGATTGCATTATCGACGCTCGCACCAAGCGCTAAGTTGTTTTCACGTAATTTTTCAATATCTTTCATAAAGCCAAATGTACGCGCTCGACTGACTTCTCTAACAAATGATGTAGACGAAAAATCAACTTCAACATGCTGCGATCGGCCTGAGAAAGCAGGATGTGAGAAATCGATAGTGAAGCTTACTTTAAAGCCTTCAAAGGGTTCAAATATGCCCCATTTATCACCATCTTCCACTTTCACAGCTTGCTTGATACGGATGAATTTCTTGGCTACAGCCTGCTCTTCAATACCTGCTGATTGTATTAGAAAGACAAAAGGGCCTGCACTACCATCCATAATCGGTACTTCGGCAGCATTTACATCGATATAAGCATTATCAATACCTAGCCCTGCAAAAGCTGAAAGTAAATGCTCAACAGTAGATATCTTTTGGCCATTTTCCATTAATGTTGTCGATAATGCGGTCTCTCCCACATTCTCTGCCTTGGCTTTTATTTCGACTGGAGGATCAAGATCAACCCGTCTAAAAACGATACCTGTATCTGGAGCAGCCGGTCGCAACGTGAGATATACAGTGTCTCCACTGTGTAACCCAACACCTGTTGCACGAATTACATTTTTCAATGTTCGTTGCTTTATCACGGCGTACCATCCCCTTGTTTCATATTTATGACCAATATAATATCACAATTACAGTCTTTTCAACTATCTGCAATACTCTCGTTTTTAATCTGCCTGCCTACGTAAAAAGGCTGGAATATCTAAATAATCCATATTCACATCTCCATTTACGACATGTTTTTGCTGTGATTGTTCCTCATTACGTAAAACAGTTGGTTTATCGTAATCGATATCAACCTGTTTTTTTGCACTCATCATTTCTTGTATTTCGACATCAGGCACAAGCGAAACTGCTGCGATTTTTTCTGCACCCAAGCCTGTTGCTACCACTGTTACACGTAATTCTTCTGTCATTTCAGGATCAATTACAGTACCGACTACAACCGTGGCATCATCTGATGCGAAGTCTTTAATGGTATTACCCACATCTTCAAATTCTTGAATAGTCATATCTAAACCAGCAGTAATATTAACCAATACGCCTCGTGCACCAGATAAATCAACATCTTCTAATAGTGGACTAGATACTGCGTGACGCGCTGCTTCGATACCGCGATTTTCACCTGTTGCTTTACCTGTGCCCATCATTGCCATGCCCATTTCTGACATTACTGTTCGTACATCAGCGAAATCGACATTAATCATACCTTCTCGGGTAATCAACTCTGCAATACCCTGCACGGCTCCCAACAACACATCGTTGGCGGCTTTAAATGCATTAAGTAAGCTCATTTCTTTGCCTAAAACTGCAATAAGTTTTTCATTTGGAATAGTAATTAAAGAATCAACATGCTGCCCAAGCTCATCGATACCTTCGTTGGCTATTTTTAGACGTTTCACACCTTCAAATGGGAATGGTTTTGTTACAACAGCAACCGTTAAAATACCCATTTCTTTAGCTACTTGAGCTACTACAGGCGCTGCACCAGTACCTGTACCACCACCCATTCCAGCAGCAATAAATATCATATCTGCACCGCTAATGACTTCCATAATACGTTCACGATCTTCTAAAGCTGCTTGGCGACCTACATCAGGATTAGCACCTGCGCCTAAACCTTTTGTAATATCAGTACCTAATTGTAATTGCGTAGTCGCCGAGCTCTTTCTTAATGCTTGCGCATCAGTGTTAGCACAAATAAAATCAACGCCTTCAATTTCATTTGCAACCATATGTTCTAAGGCGTTACCACCACCACCGCCTACACCAATTACCTTAATTACCGCGTTTTGTGTATATGTATCGATTAGTTCAAATGTCATTTTGTTTTCTCCCTCAGTTTTTACTTTAAATTATTAAATGTTTTATAAATTTTAAAAATTGCCCTGGAACCAACTCTTCATTCGCTCCATCATCACCTTAAACCCACCACCTGTTTTTGTTACTGATTGCCCACTTTCATCTTCTTCATTTCCAAACAACAGCAGACCCACACCTGTTGCATGTATTGGATTTCTGACCACATCAACTAAACCGCCTACATGTTTTGGCAAACCTAGTCGAACTGGAAGATGAAAGACTTCTTCCGCTAACTCAATAACCCCTTCCATTTTGGAACTCCCCCCCGTTAACACTACTCCTGCTGCTAACATTTCCTCAAAGCCACTCCGTCGTAATTCAGCTTGGATCAGCATTAATAGTTCTTCATATCTCGGCTCAACCACTTCAGCCAATGTTTGTCGTGCTAATTTGCGTGACGGTCTATCGCCCACGCTTGGCACCTCAATAGTTTCATCTTCGCGTGCTAATTGCGTTAACGCACAGGCATATTTAATTTTGATTTCATCGGCATATTGCGTTGGTGTTCGTAATGCCACGGCAATATCATTGGTCACTTGATCACCGGCAATTGGGATAACGGCGGTATGACGAATAGCACCATCAATGAAGACTGCAATATCAGTTGTGCCACCACCAATATCAACTAGGCATACACCCAGATCTTTTTCATCTTGCTCTAACACCGAATAGCTAGAAGCCATTTGCTCTAAAATAATGCCGTCTACCGTCAAACCACAACGCTCTATGCACTTAGTAATATTTTGTGCTGCACTTACGGCTCCAGTAATCAAATGTACTTTAGCTTCAAGACGCACACCTGACATGCCGATCGGCTCACGTATACCTTCTTGGTTATCAATAATATATTCCTGAGGCATCACGTGAAGAAGTTGTTGATCGCCTGGAAAATGAACTGCTTTTGCTGCATCTAGCACACGCTCAACATCACTTTGAACGACTTCTTTATCACGAATTGCGACTGTGCCATGTGAATTCAAGCTCCGTATATGGCTACCTGCAATACCGGCATAAACAGAATGAATCTGACAGCCTGCCATTAACTCCGCTTCTTCTACCGCACGTTGAATTGATTGCACTGTAGATTCAATATTCACCACCACACCTTTTTTCATACCACTTGCAGGGTGCGAACCGATACCAATAATCTCTAGTGAATTTTCATTTGGCCCTGCATCAGGAATCGGTGCCGCAACAATGGCAACCACCTTTGAGGTTCCAATATCCAAGCCGACGATTAATTCTCTTTCTGTTTTTTTTGTCATTAAACTGTTCCACTAAAATTTGGTTTTTGTCCTTGCTTCCATATCACCGCTAAGCCATTGGTGTAACGCATATCCATCACTGCAATTTGTGCTTTATATTTTTGTAATTCATTTTGATAAACACGTATAAATCGTGTAAATCGTTTTTCACTATTAGCTCGTCCTAGTACCACTTTAATTCCATTGCTCAGTGTCATCTTCCACGCACGACGTTGGTCCATTTCCAGATGCTTTATAACTAAACCCTGTCTTGCCAATTCATTTGCCATGACTTGGTATCGTTGTACGACTATTTCATGACTGTTCTGTGGGCCTTCAAGTACAGCTAAATCACTTGGGATATCAGTTTTTGTCGTCAAAAAAGTTTGCCCTTTATTGTTTACCAACCATTTGTCTTTCCACCGCGCTACAGCCACTTGCTCTTCAACTATCAAGTGCAAGCTGTCTGGCCAAACACGTCTAACTTGAATTTGCTTAACCCATGGCAGTTTCTCACCTGCTTCACGTAAACTGGCCACATCTACACTGACAAAACTACCTGTTGCAAAAGGCGTAACCGCTTTCACCAATGACGCTTTATCAACATGAATAAAGTCACCTTCAACGGTGACATGTAATATAGGCAGCGCAGAGTTTTGATAGATGTAACCACCGACAGCTATCACAGCAAGCACCGACAAAATACCTGCCGCGTGTTGCATCAATTTGCTCCACGGAATAGTAATCGTCGGCATAGGTTTACGCGCTTGCTTACGGCTTGCTCCTCGTTTTGATTTTCTAGCCATCAACGTGTGCCCTCCATACTTGTTTCCAAGATCTGCCAAACTAAATCAGTAAATGATAAACCGGCTTCTTTCGCAGCCATGGGGACTAAGCTATGATCGGTCATTCCAGGAATACTGTTGGCTTCTAATAAGTAAAATTGGCCTAATTTATCTCGCATAAAATCAACGCGTCCCCAACCATTCATTCGTAAAGCATTAAAAGCATCCAATGCAATTTGTTGACAATGCAATTCATCTTTTTCACTCAAACCGCAAGGGCATAAATACTCAGTCGTTTCAGATTGGTATTTTGCTTCAAAATCATAAAACTCATTTGGTGTTTTAAGTTGAATAGTAGGTAAAGCCGTGTCTTTTAATATCGCTACGGTATATTCTTCACCATCAATCCATTGTTCCGCTATCACCTCTGCATCATATTCTGTCGCTAGTGCTATTGCTTGTGATAGTTCAGAAGCTGAATTCACTTTGCTCATACCGATACTAGAGCCTTCATTAACAGGCTTAATAAAGAGTGGCAAACCTAATCGTGATGCCAATATTTCAGCGTCGGTATCTACTGTAACTTGTTCAAACTGTGCTGTCGGTAAACTTTGTTGCAGCCAAATTTGTTTGCTAATCATTTTATTCATTGATAACACTGCGCCGGTCATATCGCTGCCGGTATAAGGAATAGCAAGTGAAGATAAAACGCCTTGAATTTCACCGTCTTCACCACCACGACCATGCAAAACAATAAATGCTCTATCAAACCGCCCATTTTGTAGTTGGCTACTCACATCATTCGCTGTGTCTACTCTATATGCATCAATATCTTGCGATAACAATGCTTCTAATACCGCTGTTCCGCTAGTGAGCGAGATTTCACGCTCGGCAGATTGTCCGCCCATAAGAACAGCTACTTTGCCAAACTCTTTTGCTGCCAATACAGTGCGAGAAATCATGCTGCTTCACCCACAATATGTACTTCAGGTTGTAATCTCACACCATATTGTTGCTCAATTTTCTGCTGTAATAGAAATATCAATGCTTCAATATCAGCGGCGGTTGCTGTGCCGTCATTAACAATAAAATTGGCATGTTTTTCAGATACGCTTGCACCACCAATCGTCAAACCTTTCAAGCCCATTTCTTCGATTAATCGCCCTGAGAAATCATTTTCTGGGTTACGAAAAACAGAGCCTGCACAAGGTTGATTAGTAGGCTGTGTAATATTACGTCGTTTTAATAATGCTTTAATATCTGCGGCTTCAACTTCAGCATTACCCTCTTCTAAACTCAACTCAGCTGAAACAAACCATTCACCTTCGGGAATATCTACATGACGGTATGACACAGTAAAATCTTCTGGCCCACGTTGGCGTAATACACCTTGACGATCTACCGTAGTTACTGATGAAACCAGTGGCCATGTTTCACCATCATGTGCACCGGCATTCATTGCTAATGCACCGCCTAATGTGCCGGGAATTCCTGCTAAAAACGAGGCACCTTTCAATCCTGCACGAGCGGCTTGCTTAGCTAATTTTGCACAATACACACCCACTTCAGCATTGAGTTTATTCCCCTCTATTTCTAGTGCGTTCAATACACCGGCTGTCGCAATGACCGTACCTGCAAAACCACCATCACGAACTAATAAGTTACTACCTAGTCCTAACCAAAGTACTGGCTCCCCCTCAGCAAGTTGTGACAAGAATACGGCCAAATCTTGTGCGTTTGCTGGACGATAGAATTGTTGCGCAATTCCACCTACACGCCATGAAGTATGTTTAGCTAGTGGTTCGTTAATCCGTAATTCACCTTGCAGTTGTTCGAATAATGCAATCATGATTTTTGCCCTCCCAACTGCACTTCTAGTTGGCGCGCCATGCTACCGATATCACCCGCACCTAACGTCAGCAACACATCATTGTCACTTAATAAACCCGGCAAAATTTTATAGAGTGCCTGTTCACTTTCAGCGAAAACAGGTTCAACTTGACCTCGTAAACGAATTGCTCGACATAAGCTTTTGCTGTCAGCTCCAGCAATTAAGGTCTCACCTGCTGGATACACTTCTAACATCACTAATACGTCAACCGTAGACAATATCTGTGCGAAGTCCTCAAATAAATCTCGCGTTCGACTGTAACGATGTGGCTGAAATACGAGCACTAAACGTCGACCAGCCCAGCTTGCTCTAGTCGCAGCAATAGTGGCTTCAAGCTCGGTAGGATGATGACCATAATCGTCAATTAATAATACTTTTCCTGCATCAATCGCTATGTCACCCATAATGTTAAAGCGACGACCAATGCCTGCAAAATTGTTTAATGCGCGCTGGCAAGCTTCAATCGATACACCTAAATTTCTTGCTATAGCTAATGCTGCAGTCGCATTTAGTGCATTATGCTCGCCCGGCATATTAAGCGTAATTTCAAAGTTTTCATCATTAGCTTTATCACATATCTTAAAGTGGCTAACACCCTCTGTTTGCTGCAAATCTATTAATTGGAAATCCGCATTATCATCTTTACCATATGTTAGAACTGGACGCGTAACCTCGTCCAAGATCTCATTAATCACTGGATCATCAATACACATTACCGCCATGCCGTAAAAAGGTAAATGATGTAAAAACTCCACAAATGTGGCTTTTAATTTATTAAAGTCGCCTTCATAAGTGGCCATATGATCTTCATCAATATTGGTCACCACGGCGATCACGGGCTGTAAGTATAAAAATGATGCATCACTCTCATCGGCTTCGGCAACAAGATATTGACCACTGCCTAATCGAGCATTACTGCCCGCACTATTTAATCGACCGCCAATAACAAATGTAGGATCTAAGTCACCTTCACTTAATAAGGCTGCCAACAAGCTAGTTGTAGTGGTTTTTCCATGCGTTCCTGCTACTGCAATACCATAGCTAAACCGCATCAGCTCCGCTAACATTTCAGCTCGTGGCACTACAGGAATACGCAACTCTCTGGCTGCTAGTAGTTCTGGGTTTTCAGCATTAATGGCTGTTGTCACCACCACCACATCTGTATCAGCCAGATGATTTGCATCATGTCCAATCATCACGGTTGCACCCAATTTTCTTAGATGTTGGATCAAAGCATTTTCTTTTAAATCTGAGCCGGATATTTGATAGCCTAAGTTCAATAACACTTCGGCGATACCGCCCATGCCCACACCACCAATACCAATAAAGTGGATATGCTTAACGCGACTTTGCATGGCTGATGTCAATTTATCCATGTGCTAACTCCAAACAAATAGATGAAATTTCTTCCGCTGTTCCTATTTTTGCCTGTGTTCGCGCGGCAATCGCCATATTGAGTAATTGCGTTCGGTCACTCATGCATTGGTTAATCTTCTCAGCCAATGTTTCTGCTGTTAATATATTCTCTGGCATCAAATAAGCCGCACCCGCATCAACTAATGCAGCGGCATTACGTGTTTGATGATCATCTACCGCATAAGGATAAGGCACTAACAATGAGCCCACGCCAGCTGCTGAAAGTTCAGCAATCGTCAATGCTCCTGCACGGCAAATGACTAAATCTGCCCATGCATATGCTGCGGTCATATTATCAATAAAGGCTGTTATCTCAGCGTTAACATCTGCTTGTTGATAAGCTGATTTACACGCTGTCAAATGGCGATTACCACATTGATGTCTAACTTCAATATCTTGTTTTGAAAGTGCTATTGCTTGTGGTACAAGTTCATTTAATGCTTTTGCACCTAAGCTGCCGCCTAAAATTAATAGACGTATTGGCGTGCTTCGCCCCTCAAATCTTTGTTCTGGGCTAGGTAACGTTTCAATACTTTCTCTAACAGGGTTTCCTACCCAATGGGCATCATTAATATTTACAAAACTATTATCAAAACCTTCTAAAACACGCTTAGCCAATTTTGATAACAAGCGATTAGTTAAACCGGGAATTGCATTTTGCTCATGAATAACTAAAGGTTTCCTCAATAACCAAGCTGCAAGCCCACCCGGCCCAGATGCAAAGCCTCCCAAACCTAGCACCACATCAGGTTGAATACGTCGAATAATTTGCATCGCTTCAAAGACAGCTTTAACGAGTTTAAACGGCGCCAATAGCCATCCTAACAAGCCATTACCACGCAAACCTTGTACATGAATATAATGCAGGGGATGACCCGCTTCAGGAACCAATTTAGCCTCAATACCTTTTTCCGTACCTATCCATGCGATCTTCACATTTTGTTTCTGCATAGCCGCCGCTACAGCTAATGCTGGAAACACGTGTCCACCTGTACCACCTGCCATTATCAATGCTTGGGTTGTCATCGTTTCACCCTCACTGCTGATTTTTCGGGATAACGTGTTTCGAGATCAACGCGGAATAACAATGCAATCGCTACGCATACAATTACTAAACTGCTGCCGCCATAACTCATTAATGGCAGGGTTAATCCCTTAGTTGGCAATGCACCCAT
Source organism: Methylophaga sp. (assembly GCA_026988435.1). Taxonomy (GTDB): domain Bacteria; phylum Pseudomonadota; class Gammaproteobacteria; order Nitrosococcales; family Methylophagaceae. The sequence goes on along the minus strand of JALSLH010000056.1, from coordinate 30,878 downwards.
ATTTACGCCCATATTTACGCAGGCTTGCAGACCTAACCAAAGCCCTATGCCATAAGCTATTTGTGACGCAAATACCTGACCGGCTAATTCTGCTGCGCGCCCAATAACAAATGCTCGCCATATAAACACTGCAAATAACACCAACACGCTCATTGCCCCCATAAGTCCTAACTCTTCAGCAACAATAGAATATAAAAAGTCAGTATGTGCTTCGGGCAAATAGAATAATTTCTGCATACTGCTTCCCAAGCCAACACCCAACCAATCACCTCGGCCAAAGGCAATTAATGCCTGCGTTAGCTGAAAGCCACTGCCAAATGGGTCTGCCCATGGATCCATAAATGTTTGTAACCGTTGTAATCGATATGGGGCTAACCAGACAAGTAATGTAAATAATCCTGCTAGTATGGCCATTAAAGCGATAAATACATCTAAACGTGCACCACCTAAAAACATCATTGCTAGTACAACAGATAAAATGACTACCACCGATCCCATATCAGGTTGTAGTAAAAGTAATACCGCTGCTACACCTAACAAAAATAGTGGGCCCGTTACTTTGAAAAATGATCCACGTAATTGACCATGATGTCGCTGCAAATAATCAGCAATATAAATAATAGAAAATAATTTAATCAATTCCGCTACTTGCACATTTATCGGTCCTACTGGCAACCAACGTTTACTGCCGTTTACTTCGCGGCCGATTGGCGTTAATACTAAAATCAACAAGGCAATACCCATCATCAATAAATAAGGTGCATTTTTTTGCCAAAATGACAATCGAACTGAAGCTGCAGTCCACGCAAAGCCAATTCCAATTACGGCAAAAATACATTGTCGATTGAAGTAATAAAAAGGTTGACCCAGTTTGCTCGCAGCGGTACTTATTGAAGCTGACCCGACCATCACAAGGCCTAATGCCAATAAACTGGTCACCACAAACAGTAATTTTCGATCTATTATAATGGGTGACATCATAGACAATGCTCCCTTACTAGGCTTTCAAACACATCACCGCGTTGTGCATAGCCACTGAACATATCAAAACTGGCACACGCTGGCGAAAGCAATACATTGTCACCTGCTTGAGCTATCTCTTTCGCTTTCAGTACAGCTTCTTGCAATGACTCAACTCGATACGCTTCTAGCTCTTTTGGCAATGATGCCTCTATCAATTTTGCATCATGTCCTAATAAAATGGCTGCTCGTACAGATTGTTGCAATATTGCAGTCAACTCTGAGAAATCCTGCTCTTTTCCCTCACCGCCAGCTATCAAAATAATATTGCCAGTATCCGCAAGACCTTCTATTGCTGCTACGCAAGCTCCAATATTGGTTGCTTTTGAATCATTAAACCAACGCACCCCATCGTTCTCGCCAACTAAGTGACATCGGTGTGGTAAGCCCGAATACTGTTGAAGTGCTGTTAACATGGCTGACATTGGCAATGCCATTGCACTGCCCAAGGCTAAAGCAGCTAATGCATTGGCAACATTATGCTTGCCGATGATTTTTAAACTATCGATTTCTATTAATGGTAGGCCTTTTTCTGCTAACCATTGTTTGCCATCATGGCTAACAACATTAAAATCAGCATTTATACCAAATGTAATTTGATTACGATTTTGTTGTGATAATTGGCTTACAAATGCATCATCAGTATTAAGCACCATCACGCCATCGCCATTAAAAATCTTAGCTTTAGCATATTGGTAATCTTGTTCGCTGTCATAGCGATCCATATGATCGGGGCTCACATTGAGCACAACCGAAGCAAAGGCATTCAATGTACTTACCGTCTCTAGTTGAAAGCTAGATAGTTCTATTATATAAAAAGCAGGGGCTGGCTCTGTAATTAAATCTAATGTTGGTGTACCTAAATTACCACCCACTTTAATATTTTTTCCTGCTTGTTGTGCCATTTCACCAAGCAGTGTTGTTACTGTGCTTTTACCGTTTGAACCTGTGATTGCAATGATAGGTGCGTTGGCGTAACGTGCAAATAACTCGACATCACCCACAATTTCAACACCATTTTGTTTTGCTGCTTCAATATCAGCATCACGTGGATCCACTCCGGGGCTTAATACAATCATGTCAGCTTGTTGCAACCAGCTTGCGTCAAAGCCACCTGTCTTTATCAAAATCTCTGGATGTTCGTGTTGAACGATAGACAATGCAGGTGGCTGTTCACGACTATCCATAATCGCAAGCACATAGTCTTTTTCAGCTAAAAATCGCACACACGACAATCCTGTTTGGCCTAAGCCAACAATGACGATCGATTTTTGTGGGATATTAGCTACCATTGGGATCATCTGATTTTCAAACTCGCTAGACCTACTAGCACTAAGAACACTGTAATAATCCAAAACCGCACAATAATGCGAGGTTCTGGCCAGCCTTTTAACTCATAATGATGATGAATAGGGGCCATTAGAAATACGCGTTTACCTCGTAGCTTGTATGAGCCTACTTGGACAACCACCGACAACGTCTCCATCACAAAAACACCGCCCATAATTAATAGAACAAGTTCTTGTCTCACTAACACGGCAACAGTACCCAAAGCCGCGCCTAATGCTAGGGCACCGATATCGCCCATAAATACTTGCGCGGGATAAGTATTGAACCATAAAAACCCTAGCCCAGCCCCTACCATTGCAGCGCAAAAGATAGTTAATTCACCTGCACCGGGTATATAAGGAATCGATAGGTAACGAGCAAATTCTACATGCCCCGTAAGATAGCTAAACAAACCTAAAGCAGCGGCCACCATAACAGTAGGCATAATCGCTAAACCGTCCAAGCCATCGGTTAAATTTACCGCATTGCTTGTGCCCACAATGACTAGATAGGTGAGCAACATATACCAAGCTCCCATAGGTATGACTACATTCTTAAAAAATGGAATGATCAGCTGCGTTTCTGACGGCATGCTAACCGTCATAAATAAAAATACTGCCGCACCAGCACCGACAACAGACTGCCAAAAATATTTATATCGGCTTAATAAACCTTTTGGATCTTGTCGCACTAACTTAATGTAATCATCAACAAAACCAATAATGCCAAAACCTAATGTGACGACTAACACTACCCATATATATTTGTTAGATAAGTCTGCCCACAGTAATGTGCTCACTGCTATCGCGACTAATATAAGTGCGCCACCCATTGTTGGCGTGCCCGCTTTACTCAAGTGTGATTCCGGCCCATCATCACGCACCACTTGGCCAATTTGTTTAAAGCTAAGATGACGGATCATCGTTGGCCCAACAATGAGTGCTATACCCAGAGCTGTCATTACACCTAAAATTGATCGCAGTGTTAAATATTGAAACACAGTAAAACCGCTATGAAATTGGCTTAAATATTCACTCAGCATTAGTAACATTAGTGCTCTCCCACTACGGCTAGTGCATCAGCCAACTTATCTAATTGCATAAAACGTGAGCCTTTAATCAAACAGGTCACGCCTTCTTTTAATTCATTTTGTAATGTAGCTTGTAAATCAGAAATACTTTCAAAATGTTGTGCGCTGCCACCATAGGCCTGACTCGCTTTTTGGCTTTGTTCACCTATCGTCATAAGACGAGAAATACCCGCTTCTTTTGCATCAATCCCCATTTGGTGATGTACAAGCTCACTATTAGCTCCTAACTCTGCAAAATCACCCAATACCAACCAATGTGTACTGTGAAAAGCAGTGAGTGCTTGTAGTGCTTTTTGATATGACCCCGGGTTCGCGTTATAGCTGTCATCTAATAAATGTGATGCATTAATACCCGCACGAAGTTGTAATCGATGCGGCACGCTAGTCATTGATGACAATCCTTTAACCATTGCTTGCGCTGGAATATCTATGGCTTTAGTTACACTGATTGCAGCTAACGCATTTGCTACATTATGCCTGCCCGGCAATGGCAAGTTAATATGGTGAAAATCATCATCTAGCTGAACCATAAAATGGCTAGCATCGGGATCGACTTGTAAGTTTTGAGCAGTGATTTCTGCATCATTTTCTATAGCAAAACTAATTATATGTTTGCCTGATAATGCTGTTTCCCATGCAGATACAAACGGCATATCATTATTTACCACGGCAACAGCTTGCTTATCTAAACCCGCATAAATTTCTGCTTTAGCACGGGCGACACCCTCAATACTGCCAAAGCCTTCTATATGTGCCGCCGCTACATTATTGATAACAGCTACATCAGGTTTTGCCATTGCCACTAAACGAGCTATTTCACCGGGATGGTTAGCGCCCATTTCAATCACAGCATAATCGGTAGTGTCATTTACTCGCGTTAAGGTGAGCGGAACTCCCAGCTCATTATTTAGATTACCTTGTGTTGCAATCACTTCACCACACTGTTTTGTTATGGCTGAGACCATTTCTTTTACGGTTGTTTTACCGTTGCTTCCGGTGATAGCTATAACTTTTGCATGGCTTTTCTCACGCCAATATGTCGCTATTTGTCCAAATGCTTTAATAACGTCATTGACCACTAACTGTGCTATTTCATCTTCTTGTAATGTAGACACCAACGCGGCACTAGCCCCTGTTTTTCGAGCAGCAGCGAGATACTTATGGCCATCAACATGTTCACCTTTTAGTGCTACAAATAAAGTGCCTGATTCAATTTTTCGACTATCAATAGCCGTGCCTGTTAGCTCACAATCGCCTGTTGGCATTTCACAGCCTAATAATGTTGCAATCTCTGAAAGAAGAATCGCCATCTATTAAGCCCCCACTCTTGCGTTGTGTGGCTGTTTATCGTTTGCGGCCAGCATTTCAATAACAACATCGGCATCACTAAACGGCTGTTGAATACCTGATATTTCCTGATACCGTTCATGACCTTTGCCAGCAATAAGCACAATATCATCCGCTGTTGCATGTGAAACTGCATAGCCAATCGCCTTCTTGCGGTCATGTTCTATATAGACTTTTTCTGGGGCTGAAATGCCCGCTAAAATATTATTAACTATAGCTTCAGGACTTTCACTACGCGGATTATCATCTGTTATCACAACCCTATCGGCATAGTGTTCTGCATTACGTCCCATTTCAGGGCGTTTGCCAACATCGCGATCACCACCACAACCGAACACACACCATAACTGACCTTTAGCCGGTACATGTGCACGTAATGATTTCAGCGCTTGCGTTAACGCATCAGGAGTATGAGCAAAATCGACTACAAGCTGTGCTTGCTGTTGTTGGCCATACGACTGCATTCGGCCATTAACCGCATGGCACTGTTCGATACCATTAATAATGTCTGAAAATGGAATATTAACGGCATGTAAACTGGCAATTGTTGCTAATAAATTATCAATATTAAAATAACCTAACAGTGAGCTATTAACTCTTGCAGAGCCACTATCACTTACCAAATCAAACTGCACGCCTTGTTGCGTTGTTTGGCTTTTTTCGGCATAAAAACTGGCATTAGAGCCTTGACTGTTGTATGTCAAAATATCGACATCATCATTAGCCGATAAATACGTTAATAACGTTTTTCCAAATTCATCCGCACTATTTATAATCGCTGTCTTAACACTAGCAAAGTTAAATAATCGTGCTTTTGCAGCCGCATAATCATCCATCGTTTTATGATAATCAAGATGGTCGCGGCTTAGGTTCGTTAATACAGCCACATCAATTGTGATGCTATTTAAGCGGCCTTGTGCCAACGCATGAGATGACGCTTCAACAACGGCATATTTAATATTTTGTTGGCAAAAATCAGCCAATACACCTTGCAGTGTAATGGGATCGGGTGTTGTCATTCCCGTACTATTTAATGCGTGAACCCGACCTACACCTAACGTGCCTACAACACCACAAGCTAATCCTAATGACTCTAAACTTTGTGCAATAAATTGGCTGACCGATGTTTTTCCATTGGTGCCTGTCACGGCGATGACGGTCAAAGCCAAAGAAGGATGGCCATAAAAACGTGCTGCAATTTCACCTGCTTTATCCGCCAAGTCTCTAACGGCATATGCCGCAATATTACTTTTTGCTAAAGCGGAAATCTCATCCGATGTTAAATCCTGTGCCTGATCATAAAGCACCACTGCCACACCCGCTAGAATAGCCTGTTTTAAATAATTTAAACGCTGTGTTTCTTTCGCTGCCAGTGATAAGAACAAAAACCCAGCTTGAATCTTTCTACTATCTAAACTAAGACCTGCAATCTCAATATCATCTAGCAATGATGGATCGGCTAGCATGCCCGCTAACAAACTTGTTAATGCTTGTTTGTTCACTGTAATCATTTATGTGCCACCTGTAGATTCGTTTCTGGCATATTGTCTGGCGCTACATTCAATAAACGCATTGCCCCCGACATGACTTCAGAAAAAACAGGGGCGGCAATCAAACCACCATAATATTTATCACCTTGCGGATCATCTACCATCACAACCATGGCTAACCGAGGATTGCTCGCTGGAATAATGCCTGCAAACAATGAAAGATAGTGTCCTTCAGCATAACCACCATGACTTGCTTTTTTAACCGTGCCCGTTTTACCTGCAACGCTGTAGTTTTCAACGGCTGCTCGCCGAGCTGTCCCCCCCACCTGCACAACCTTTTCCATCATCCCTAGGACATTACTCATTATTTCACGTGAGAAAACACGTCGCCCTTCGGGTTGTTTATCGAGCTGCAAGAAACTCACAGGTTGAAGAATACCGCCATTAGCCAGCACCATATACGCTCGTGCGATTTGCAAAGTTGAAGCCGCCAAACCATAACCATAAGACAATACCGCACGATCAATTTCTCGCCATGTACTTGGATCAGGTAATCGCCCCATTGCTTCGCCGGGGAAATAGGCGCCTGTTGGCTCGCCTAAACCAAAAGATGAAAAACCTTGCCATAATTGTTCAGGCTTTAGTGATAAGGCAATTTTACTTGCACCGACATTACTTGATTTCTGGATCAAAGTACCAAGATTGATTTCTCCGTAATTTCGGAAATCCTTAATCATATGCCCGCTCACTTTATAAAAACCTGGGCGGGTATCGATAATGGTTTTTGTAGTGACTTCTCCTGATTTCAAGCCACTAGCTATTGTAAAAGGCTTCACAATTGAACCTGGCTCAAACAAATCTGTCACAGCACGATTACGGTAATCACTGATTTTTAACCCACGACGATTATTCGGATTAAACGAAGGCTGATTGACCATCGCCAATACTTCACCTGTTCTAATATCTAAAACGACAGCCGAACCTGAACGTGCATGATATTTTTTAACCGTAGCCTTCAAAGATTGATAGCTTAAATATTGCAAGCGCAAATCAATGCTTAAGCTAATATTCTCGCCATCTTTACTGGCTTTTAGTTGCTCGCCGCCACCGACATAGGTGCCACGACTGTCTCGCATCATCCGTTTTAGACCGGGTACGCCAGACAACACATCATTATAAGTTAACTCCAATCCTTCCTGACCGTTGTCATCAATACTGGTGAAACCTAATAGATGTGATGTCACTTCGCCCACAGGATAATAACGTTTATATTCGCGTTGCAATGCCACGCCTGCAATATCAAGTTGTTTTATTTTTGCTGCTAACTCTGGTGTTAACCGACGTTTTATATAAATAAATTCTTTGGTTTTATTGTTGTTTATTTTTTTCGTAAGAACACGATGCTTAATATTAAGCAGTTTTGCTAATTTCTTTAATTGAGCATCACTACTATCCACTTCTTGTGGATTTAGCCACACTGAGTGAACAGGCGTGCTTATTGCCAATGGTTCTCCGTGACGATCTAAAATCATACCTCGATGCGCCGCTATAGGTACTTTACGAACATGTCGTGCATCACCTTGACTGCGTAAGAAGTCAGTATTAAGTACTTGAATATCGACCAATCGCCAGCCTAAACCTAACACCAAACCAAGAAAAACCACACGCACTAGGTTTAGCCGCCAGCTAGCAATATGATTAGCTTTACTGCGACGCGCCATTACTTAATTACCACCGTCATATCTGCTGTTGGCACAATCATATGCAATCGCTTAATGGCTTGCCGCTCAACATGACTAGGGCTTGCCCAGGTGCTTTGCTCTAATAATAAGCGTCCCCACTCTTCATTAAGCGAATCACGCTCTTGTTCCAAGCTTTGCAATACAACAAATTTTGTTCGTGCTATATGCTTGCTATAAACCACCGCCACTGCAGAGCCCATAACAGCAATCAACATCAAGATGATAGGTTTTAAAACCCTCCATACCTGTAATTGGCTAAGTATATTCATGCCAATTTCTCCACTACACGCAATACTGCGCTACGTGCTCTAGGGTTTGCACCAAGCTCAGCTTTTCCTGCTTTGATTGCTTTACCTATCAATCGAATGCGAGGATTAAGATCAGCGGCTCTAATAGGAAAGTCAGACGGATAATCATCACCTAGCGCTTGATCGCGGAAATAACGTTTTACAATTCTATCTTCTAAGGAATGAAAGCTGATAACAGCTAATCGGCCACCGACAGTCAACACATCCAAGGCTTGTTCCAAGCCTGATTTTAAATCTTCCAACTCATTATTTATATAGATACGAATCGCCTGAAAAGTACGCGTTGCAGGGTGTTTGTTCTTCTCGCGTGATGGGCTTGCCTTATCCACTAGTGTCGCTAATTGTTTAGTGGTAGTGATTGGCGTATGTTCACGTGTCTCAACAATAGCGCGAGCAATGCGTTTACCATATCGCTCTTCACCCAAGGTTTTTATGACCGTTTCAATATCGGCCATCTCTGCTTTAGCAAGCCACTGTGCTGCACTTATGCCTACATCAGGGTTCATTCGCATATCTAACGGCCCATCTTTCTGAAAGCTGAAACCACGTTCTGCCACATCAATTTGAGGTGATGACACACCAATATCTAACAAGATCCCATCGATTTTACCCTGCCATAATCGAGCATTAATCGGTGTAGCTAGCTCAGCAAACGAACATTGCTCAATGCTGAATCGAGGATCTTCTTCAGCAAGTGATTTACCAGCAGCGATAGCAGCAGGGTCTTTATCTAAACCTAAGAGCTGACCTTGTTCTGATAATTGGGCAAGTACTGCTCGGGCATGACCGCCGCGACCAAACGTGCCATCAACATAAATACCGTTAGGTTTCACATCAAGGGAGACAACTGTCTCGGTGAGTAAGACAGGTAAATGTTCAGGACTTTCACTCATATTCAAATCCTAAATGGAGAGATTTTCTAATTCGGTCGACAGTATGCCGTCAAAATTTTCATCCAGACATTCATCCATTAACGCATTCCACGTCTCTTCATCCCACATTTCAAACTTATTGCCTTGACCAATCATCACTGTGCTTTTTGTTAGGTTGGCAAACTCACGTAATTTGGCAGGCAATAATATGCGACCATTATTATCCATTTCACATTCTGTAGCATAACCTAATAACATTCGCTTTAATTTACGCACTTGAGGGTTTAAACTAGGCAGTGCTGATAACTTTTTTTCAACCTCTTCCCATTCAGGCAAAGGATATAGTTGTAAACAATGATCACTATGATCGATAGTCACCACCAATCGGCCCTCACAACAGACGTCAAGATGCTTACGGAATTTGGCTGGAATCGCCATCCGTCCTTTTGCATCCAGATTAAATGTTGCTACGCCTCGAAACACGTGTTGCCCCTTAAAATTATGTGATCCACTTTGATCCACTTTTACCCACTTTCTGACACTATAGGAGTGTACTTAGGGTGTGTCAAGCATCAAAACAAACAAAATGTTCTTTTGCCGTCAATGACTTAGCGTTAGTTTAGTATTGTGGGTATTGGGCTATATTGGCGACTAGAGAAGACACCTTTCTTATCAAAAAAGTGGCGTTGGAAGTTAATGTAGATTCTAGGTATAAAAACTATAAAGGCCGAAATAGAATTATTTCCCAAAGCCAATTTACTTTAGAAACAGATAACTTCAAAAAGCACAATTAGCGGAAGAGGGTTTTAAGGGTAGATAAAACAAAAAAGCCATCTCATTTGAGATGGCTTTTTTGAAAGACATTACAGTGCCAAAGCACTATAGACTTACTCGATTTAAGCGCGTACTTTACGACGGAATCCTAAGAAACCTAACAATGCTGGAGCGAACATAAATGCCGCTGCCGGGACTGGAACAGCGCTAACATTGCTTGGTGTCCACGTTAAAAAGATACGATTATTATTTAAACCATCATTTTCAGCAGCGCCTCTAGTGAGAGTAGCCAATGAAAGAGCGTCATTTGTATCATGGCCTCCATCCCAATTACGAAATGTTCCACCTAATACAACAGAACCACCAGGTGCAAATTTTTCATCATAAATCGTAACCCAGTCACAAACAATACTCCCCTTACTACAACCAAATGTGAAACCAGGATTAAAATCAAGAATAGTTCCTTGTGCACCACCCACGCCAGTGAAGTTATTTATTACATCTACTCCCGTTGCATCTGTAAATGCCTTACTATAAATATCGCCTGTCCATGCATCATGAAACCTTGTGTCATATAAACCAAAACCGGTTAAATTCACATCATCAAAACCAATCAACTTACCACCAGAGATTACGGCTGTTGCCGCATTGGCGCTCACTGAAACTAGAAGTAGTGCTGCTAATACAAGTTTTTTCATTTTAAATCTCCATAAATTATGCAGTTCAGCCATCTTAAAAAAACAATTGTTAAGACCTGTAACTTTCCGTCCTTGGTTTACACGCAAGTTTGGCAGTTAAAAATACGTGAGCATTATATCTTAGCCCTTAGGTTGGCCGCACCCCCTAAAACTAGGGGTGATAAGACAAAATCCTGCTATTTTATACCTAAAAAAAGAGATGGCCGATAAGCCGGGTTCTGTCGAGAACAATCATTCATCTGGGACATGCATCACTACATGCCTCAAGCAACCTACCCAAGAACGATACGGGCCGTATCTGTTTGCATGCAAACTGCTCTTCTATTTGGTCTTGCTCCAGGTGGGGTTTACCCTGCCACGATTGTTACCAACCGCGCGGTGCGCTCTTACCGCACCTTTTCACCCTTACCTAATAAAAATTAGGCGGTATATTTTCTGTGGCACTTGCCATAAGCTCGCGCTTTCCAGACGTTATCTGGCACCCTGCCCATTGGAGCCCGGACTTTCCTCACAATTAGTCTAGCTAAAAGCGCGATTGTCTGGCCATCTCTGCTGGGTATTTTATCGTATCGTGAGCTTTATTGCTTAAGTTTCAGTGCCATGTCATAAGCTGCATTTTTGCTTACGTCTAATAACGAAGCGGTAATTGCCGCTGCTTTTTTAACCGGCAGTTCTTTAAGCAATATTGCTAGCATATGATTTATTTCAATTTCACTGCTTTCTTTTTGCTCTTTAACGCCCTCAACCAGCAATACGCATTCACCTCTTTGTTGGTTGCTATCATTGCTCACCCAATCAAGTAATTCTGCTAATGGCTTTGTTGTTATTGTTTCATGTAATTTTGTTAATTCTCGCGCTAAGCAAACAAGACGATCGTCACCAAAAACAGCCACCATATCCGTTAAACATGCTTGTAATCGCCGTGGGCTTTCATAAAAAATCATTGTTCGGCTATCATTTTCCAAGGCTGCTAAGGTTTGCTGACGAGCGCCCTGCTTTGATGGCAAAAAGCCCTCAAAGCTAAAGCTATCTGATGGTAATCCTGAAGCTGATAATGCCGTAATCAAAGCGCAACTCCCCGGGATGGGTACAACACGAATATCATGTTCGCGAACCAGTGACACTAGGCGATATCCGGGGTCACTAATAAGAGGTGTGCCAGCATCACTTATTAATGCAATTGACTCACCTTGTTGTAATTTTATTAGCAAAGTTTCACTGCGTTGCTGTTCATTATGCTCATGCAATGAGATCATTGGGGTGGCAATAGAATAATGCTGTAATAATGTGCCACTGTGTCGCGTATCTTCCGCAGCAATGACATCTACTTCTTGTAATGTATCAATGGCACGTTGTGAAATATCAGATAAATTACCGATAGGTGTCGCAACAATATAAAGCGTTGCTACTTGATTTTCTGACACGGGAAATTTTCCTCAATTACTAAACATCTAGTCGTAATATACGCGAACAGGTAAGATGTTTCTTTTATATTATTTATTATTTAGATATTAAACCATGAATTCACGTATTTATTTGTTTTTGGTCACCTGCTTGATCCTTACACTCAGTGCTTGTCAGCCAGCCGATCCCAATATCTCTACACGGCCTAATCAGTCTGATGTGTTAGCCGCACAAGAAGCTGAACAATCTGGTGATTATGACAGCGCGGCACAACAGTATCTTAAACTGGCATCTAAAAATAATAATGAGCAACAAGCTCTATTCTATTTTTACGCTGCCCAAAACTTTTGGCAGCTTAATGATTCAGCACAAGCATCTAGTACCCTTGATAAAATAAATTATGAAAAGCTAAGTGATACAAAACAAGTTGATGCCGCTATTTTGGAGGCAGAAATAGCGCTTAGTAATGATCAGCCCGAAGATGCATTGCGGGCATTAGAATCTTTTGATGTAACAACTCTGCCTGATATACAAAAGAAACGCATACTTGAATTTAGAATTCAAGCTTATCAGCTCACTGAAAACTGGTTAGAAAAAGCCAATAGTCATATTTTATTAGCACCACTGTTAGCTGAGGCTGACCGCGAGCAAAACCAACAGATTTTGTGGCAAGCATTAATGCATTTATCGCCTCAGATCTTGGATTTATTTAACCCCGGCATTCCGCCATCTATTGACAGTGGTTGGTTTGCTTTAGCGTATGCCGTTAAAGCTTACCCCGCTAATTCAGAGTCCTTAGCCGTTGCGATGGAAGACTGGTACCGAAGTTACCCCAACCATCCTGCAGATCCCGCTCTTTTCCCATCAGTTGGCAATACAGATACGGGTGAAATATCAGCCATAAACCTACCCACAAACATCACTGATATTGCTATTTTATTACCCGAATCTGGGCCTTATAAAATGGCAGCAAAAGCCATTAGAGAAGGTATCGTCGCAGCGCATCTGACTGCCCAATCAAATATCCAGCTACATTTTTTCGCTGTAGAAACAGACCGTGAATACAGAACGAGTAATGTTTTACAGCAATACCAACGTGCACTCGATAAGAACGTCAGTTTAGTTATTGGTCCACTTGATAAAATTGCAGTGCAATTACTTGCCGAATCTACATCATTACCCGTGCCTGTATTAGCGCTCAATAGACTGGCTGACCAAGCAAGTAAAGCAAACTTTTTTCAGTTTGGTTTAGCACCAGAAGATGATGCTATTGCTGTGGCTAATTATGCCTCTGCTCAAGGTTTTGAGCGCGCTATAGTGCTTGCACCACAAAATAAATGGGGAGAACGTATCAGCAGCGCATTTATTGACCAATGGCAAATAAATAATGGTAGCGTGATAAACAAGGCCACCTATGATGTAACACAGAATGATTTTTCAGATGTGCTGAAACCATTGCTTGGTTTAGTGACAAGTACTCAGCGTAGCCGTGCACTCACCAGAACGCTAGGTCGGAATTTAGAATTTGAACCACGCCGTCGCCAAGATATTGATTTTCTTTTCTTAGTTGCCAAACCAGAAAAAGCAAGACAATTAGTGCCGCAACTTAAGTTTTATCGCAGTGCAAGCTTGCCTATTATTGCAACCTCACATGCCTATACTGGTTATCATGATGCGCAGCAAGATATTGACCTAAATAGGCTTATCATTGGTGATGTCCCGTGGATATTTGATGATATAACAGCATCTGACCCCACTTACATCGCTTTATCGACCAGTAAACCTGAAAATTTTAATCGCCTGAAGCGTCTTTATGCTTTGGGGGCTGATGCCTATCATTTGGTACCCGAATTAAACGCGTTAAGCAATGATTCAACACTACGTTTTAGTGGTGCAACGGGAGAAATATCCATCGATCAATTTGGTTATATTACACGCGAAACACGGTGGGGGAAATTTGATGAAGGCGTGCTTCATGTATTGCCTAAATGAATAATTTGGGCAAACAAGCTGAAGCGCTTGCAAGCCAGTACTTACAAAAACAGAACCTCACATTAATAGACCAAAATTATCATTGCCGCCGTGGTGAAATTGACCTAATTATGCAAGATCAACAAACGCTCGTTTTTGTTGAAGTGCGCTATCGAAAAAATGCGCGCTTTGGTAGTGCACTTGAAAGCATTGATCATAAAAAACAAGTGAAAATTATTACAACGGCTGAACATTATTTGCAGCAATCTAAGAATGATTATTTTGATTATCGCTTTGATGTTATTGCAATAATGCCTGTGCAAAATAGCGATAAACCAGAAATCACCTGGATAAAAAATGCTTTTCAGTTAAATTAATATGAACTAGTTAAGCCCCTATATGTTCAGACATATTAGGTATATACTCAATAAAAAATTACGTAGGAAAATAACCATGCAAAAATATAAATTCATATTACTTATTTTATTATCATCAGTGCTATTACAAAGCTGTGCTACAGCCGTTGTCACCGGTGCCGCAACAGGTGCATCAGTTGCAGCAGATCGACGCACTACTGGCACAGTTATCGATGATCAAGGCACTGAATTTAAGGCTTCTGCAGCCATTTATAAGAACAAAAATATTTATGATCAAAGTCATATTAATGTCACAAGTTATAATGGTTTGGTATTGATTTCTGGTGAAACCCCTACCGAATCACTAAAACAACAAGTTGGAGATATCGTAAAATCACTTCCAAAAGTTCGCCGCATTTTTAATGAATTAATTATTGCCGCACCGAGTTCACTACCTTCACGCAGTAGTGACACCTGGATCACCTCAAAAATAAAAGCAAAATTAACGGCTGAAAAAGGGGTTAATCCTCTAAATATTAAAGTGGTAACCGAACACGGCATTGTTTATTTAATGGGGATTATCAGCCGTGCAGAAGCGGATCAAGCCATTCTAGTAGTTACTCAATCTGCTGGTGTGCAACGTGTTGTTAAGCTATTCGAATACACGGATTAAAAGGGTTTAACGATCACCAAAATAACAACAGCGATTAGAATAAAAACAGGAAATTCATTAAACCAACGATAAAATACATGTGAGCGTGTATTTTCATCTTTGCTAAACTGTTTTAATAATTTTCCACAATAACCATGATAGCCATAAAGTATTGCTACGAGTAATAATTTAGCATGTAGCCAATGCATAGCTGAGATCTGCTCTAATGAATAATAGCTAAGCGTCCATGCACCAAAAATAAAGGTTAAAATGGCGCTAGGCGTCATAATTCCTCGATATAATTTTCGTTCCATCACTTTGAAGCGTTCATTGCCTGCTTGATCATTGCACTCTGCGTGATAAACAAACAGACGTGGCAAATAAAATAGTGCCGCAAACCATGTCACCACAAATATAATATGAAAGGCTTTAGCCCAGAGCATTGTTTTCTCCTTTAAGAAAATCGGTGTTATTATTCACATTGCACTAATATTACATGAGAACAAGCATGCCGAATACTCAATTTGATGAACGCCGCCGTTTCAGTCGTATTCCCTTCCCTGCCACGGCACATATTAAAGCTTATACAGGTGATTTACATCTTAACTGTGATGTCATTGATATATCACTAAAGGGAATTTTAATAAGCATTCCCGATAGCTGGCAAGGTGCGATGCATGATAAATATAAAATTGATCTTCTATTGGAAAATGCAGAATTAGTTATCAATATGTATGCTTCTGTCGCCCATCTTGATAATAATTCTGTAGGCTTCCTCTGTGAACATATTGATCTCGATAGCATTAGCCATTTAAAACGTTTGGTTGAACTTAATTTAGGTGATGAGAAATTACTTCATCGAGAATTATCGGCATTAATAAATAGCTAAACACAGTTTATTCTGTAACTACTCAGCGTGTTTATATTCTACTTCATAACAAGGCATTTTCGCACGGAAAATGTGAGCATATAATAATATGTGACCAAAAATTACTCCTGCATTTTTGGCATACTTTTCATCCATGAATATAACCATTTGAGTACGAAAATAACGCAGGAATGGAGTAGAAGATGAACACGATGTGTGGTTACTTCAACGCATCAATTGCTTCTGATAAGTGCTGTACGGCAATCACTTTAATACCTTTAATTGCTTTGCGAGGCGCATTCGCTTTTGGTACTATCGCATAAGTAAAACCATGTTTGGCCGCGTCATGAATACGCTCCTCCCCAGCTTGCACGGGGCGAATTTCTCCTGTTAGGCCTACTTCACCAAAAATAATCCAGTCACTAGCAATCGCTTTATTTCTAAGACTTGATAACACAGCGGCTAATATAGCTAAATCAGCTCCAGTTTCGCTCAGTTTGACACCACCTACTACATTAATAAATACATCTTGATCGCTACAAGTTACACCACCATGGCGGTGTAACACAGCCAAAAGCATCGCCAAACGGTTTTGATCTAAGCCTACACAAACACGCCTCGGATTACCTAAAGGGCTTTCATCCACCAAGGCTTGAACCTCAACTAACATCGGTCGACTGCCTTCTCGAATGACGGTAACTAAGCTACCTGCAAGTGGTGCATCACCACGTGACAAAAAGATAGCAGAAGGGTTGCTTATTTCTTTTAAACCCAATTCAGTCATGGCAAAGACACCTAGCTCATTAACTGCACCAAATCTATTTTTAACGGCTCGTAGAATTCTAAAGCGTGTTGAGCTATCACCTTCAAAATACAATACGGTATCAACCATATGCTCTAATACGCGAGGGCCGGCTAATGCACCCTGTTTAGTCACATGCCCAACTAAAATTAATGTCGTGCCACTTGATTTAGCAAAACGTACTAACTGAGCGGCACTTTCTCGCACTTGCGCCACTGTGCCCGGTGCCGACTGTAATAACTCTGTGAAGACAGTTTGAATAGAATCAATCACCACCACTTGCGGTTTGCGTTCTTTTGCTACAGCGATTATTTGTTCCGTATGTGTTTCAGCGAGAAGATCTAGCGGTGTTTGTTCTAAGTTAAGGCGTTCGGCGCGCAGTCGAATCTGTTGTAGTGATTCTTCACCACTAATATATAAGGGGCTTATTCCACTTGTTTGCGCCATTTTAGCCATGGCTTGTAATAATAATGTCGATTTTCCAATACCCGGGTCACCGCCAATTAATACGACTGATCCAGTGACTAAACCTCCACCTAAAACCCTATCTAATTCTGTTAAGCCCGTTGTCCAACGCACAGCTTGTTCTGATGTGACTTCACGAAGCGATTGCACATCATTTTTCTGCTCACCAGAATAACCTGTATGGCGAACAATCGTTTCTATACTCGCTGATGATGTTGGCGATTGTACTTCCTCTTGCAAGCTATTCCATGCACCACACTCACCACATCGCCCTGCCCATTGTGGCGTTTGTGCTCCACAATCTTTGCAGCTATAAACACGTTTAACCTTCGCCATGATGGTACTCACGGCTTACACGTTCATTTATCTGGCTTAATAATTCATAGGAAATGGTATCAATCTGTTCGGCAATATTATCAATATGCACATAACTTCCACCCCATAATAGCACTTCACTTCCCACTTTTGCTCCTGCTACAAGTGTCAAATCAACCGTAATCATATCCATCGAAATCCGCCCTAGAATAGGAATCACTTTTCCTTCCATCATGACAGTTCCCTCGTTAGATAGCTGTCTTGGATAACCATCACCATAGCCTATACTGACAACACCTACTCGTGTTGCCTTTTCAGCAGTCCAGTCACCGCCATAACCCACCTCATCTCCCGCCTGCAGGTTCTGAATTGAAATTATAGAAGCACTTAAGCGCATAACGGATTTCAAGTATAAACTTCTTGCTGACTTTTCCGAGAAAGGAGAAGAACCATATAGCATAATACCGGGACGAACCCAGTCGCAATGACTCTCCGGAAAAGCGAGAATTCCAGCAGAGTTGGCCATGCTCAAAGGGACTTCATATTTCTGTGCACACTGTTTAAGCCTGGTAAGTTGCTGCTGGTTTCGAGTATCTCCAATCAAATCAGCATTGGCAAAATGACTCATCAAACCAACTGGATCTATAAAATTATCTGATCGGGCAACATTTTGTAATGCAATATCAATCTTATCGGCTTGCACACCGAGTCGATGCATACCTGTTTCTATCATAATCCAACAAAACTTTAATGGCTTGCTTAGTGTCGTTACAGTTGCTAATTGAATCTGTATTAAAGAATTAAATACCAATGATAAATCATTCTCTGCTGCTACCTGCAATTCTGCTGTGGTATTAACGCCTTCTAATATGACAATTGCTTGCTGAATTCCGGCATCTCGTAATTGTAATGCCTCTGATAGTCGTGCAACACAAAAAGCATCACTATTTTCTAATGCTCGGGCAATATCGACCATGCCATGACCATAAGCATTCGCTTTAACAACCGACATTACTTTACTATTAGGTGCAAAATGTCTAACGCGTGCTAAATTATGCTTGAGTGCGATTAAATCAATATGAGCAACAGGATATGACTGCACGACTACTCTCCGTTAAAGCCCACTTGAGCATTATTATCGTATCCTGCGCCCGTGTCATAGTCATCATAATTATTATAAGCAAAATTTTCAAAACGCGTATATTTACCTTGGAATGTTAGAGCAACCGTCCCGATTGGGCCATTACGTTGCTTGGCAATATTGATTTCTGCTTTACCTTTTTCAGGTGAATCTTCGTTATAGACTTCATCTCTATAGATAAATACGATTAAATCTGCATCTTGCTCAATCGCACCTGATTCACGTAAATCAGACATAATTGGTCGCTTATTCGGTCGCTGCTCTAAACTTCGGTTTAACTGTGACAAGGCCACAACGGGTACATCTAATTCTTTTGCTAAGGCTTTAAGTCCGCGTGAAATTTCCGATACTTCCGTGGTGCGATTTTCATTGGCTTTACCACTGCCTTGCATAAGCTGAATATAATCGATCACAATTAAACTTAAGCCATGGTCACGTTTTAAGCGGCGGGCGCGAGCACGCAACTCTGTCACCGATAATGCGGGTGTATCATCAATAAATAAAGGAGCTTCATTTAGCAAAGCGATCGCTGATGTTAAACGCGGCCAATCATCGTCATTTAATTTACCCGTACGTAGGCGATGTTGGTCAATTTGACCTAATGATGACAGCATACGCATCGCTAATGAATCAGCCGGCATCTCCATACTAAAAACGGCAACAGGCTGTTTACTTTTTATTGCAGCATGTTCAGCTAAGTTCATTGCAAAAGTCGTTTTACCCATTGATGGACGCCCAGCGACAATCACTAAGTCGGCAGGTTGCAATCCAGCTGTTTGCATATCAAAATCAGTAAAGCCACTAGATAATCCTGTGATCGGGCTATCTTGCTCAAACAGGGTATCAATGCGGTCAACAACCTTACTTAATACTTCTTTGACTTGAATGAAGCCACCACCACGGTTAACACTTTTTTCAGCAATAGCAAGCACTTGTTGCTCTGCTTTATCCAGCATTTCATCGCTATCAAGCCCTTCTGGATTAAATGCTGCGCTTGAAATAGCACCACCCACCGCAATGAGTTGGCGAAGGACTGAACGTTCTCTAACAATAGTTGCATAAGCAATAATGTTAGCCGCTGTCGGGGTATCTCTGGCTAACATACCGAGATAAGCTAATTCACCGACTTCTTCTAACTCACCGCGGCTATCATGCCATTCGGCCAGAGTGATCACATCAACAGGCTCAGCTTTCTCAAATAATTGGGTAATTGCACGGAAGATCAAACGATGGTCGTGGCGATAAAAATCTGATTCAACTAATACATCAGCAATTTTATCCCAGCTGTTATTATCTAACAGTAGGCCGCCCAGCACAGATTGCTCGGCTTCAACAGAATGGGGGGGGACTTTAAGTGCCTCGGTGGCAGTATCCGTATAGGATTCAGGATAGCTTATATCTTCCACGGTTCACCTTAAAGTTTTTGATAAGAATCAACTAAATAATAACCGTCATTGATCCTGCGGTTACTACGTTTCGATAGCTTTTAGCGGGAATGACAAAAAATAATTTTAAGTATACACCAAGTCAAATAACTAGGTTTCAACTCGACACATCCGTCCAACTACAACTTAAATTGATGGAGCTGCACTTTCGTGCAACTCCAATCATTTTTTACTAAGCTTCGTCTTCTTGCGCTTTTGCGATTTCTTCAGCTTCTTCTAACGCTTTTGCTTTTGCAGCGTCAGCTAATTCAGCTTCAGCTTGTGCTAGCAGTTGCGCTTCAGAAGTGATGTTCACTTTTACAGTCACAATAACATCAGAGTGTAATTGAATATCAATATCAAATTCACCCGTATGACGTAATGGACCTGCCGGTAAACGTACTTCATTACGCTCAATGTCGGCACCAGCTTCATTCAATTGTTCAGCAATATCTGCTGCACCCACTGAACCAAACAATTTGCCTTCAATGCCTGCATTTGCTTTGATGTTAACATCGCCTGCAGCAACAAGTTTAACCTTGCGTTGTTCTGCTTCGGCTTGCAATTTAGCAGCTGCCGCTTCTAAGTCAGCACGACGTGCTTCAAAGATTTCACGGTTACGGTTGTTAGCAGGCAAAGCTTTACCTGTTGGCACTAAGAAGTTACGTCCGAAGCCCGATTTAACGGCTACTTCATCACCTAAATTTCCAAGTCTTTGAACTTTCTCTAGCAAAATAACTTGCATCGTTCTACCCTCATTCGCAGTTTAATACTGCGGTTAACTAACATCATTCACTGAACGATGTCGAAAATTAAACCATTGTTCCAAAATACCTATCACCGCAAGAATCACTACCATCTGTGGCAGAATAATAATCAGTAGTGCATAAATAGCCACTAACCAAAATAGTGATTTTTGTTGATTTTTGACAATAGCGTGAACTACTGACAAACCCTGCAAAGCAAATACAGCTAATACCACGGGCAAACACTCTCGCAAAAATGCTATCTCATTCCCCAATGGCAAAATCGTAATTGCCATCAAGCCAACTGTTAGCACAGCTGCTGGCTTGCCTAAGCTAAGCTGCTGAAACTCACTTGCAAAACCACCTGGGTTGTATAATTTTGCTTGCAATGCCCGGCCAATTAATAATCCAATAACGATATTAATGACCAAACTTGCTGCTACTAGCCCTGTCATCATTGTTGATAACACAACCACCATTTCCTGCGTTTTATCTGGGCTCATCTGCCAGCCTTTCTGCTGACTGACTACATCCCAAAACGGTGTCATTAACTCCTGCCACCACAATGCAGGTTCTGGTAAAAACAAATAGATACCAGTAACAAACAAAACTCCCAAAGCACCCGCAGTTAATAAACTTGCTGCCAATGATCGGGTATAACCCAATACCAAACTAGCCACCAAAACAGGTAACCAACTTGATAACAAAAATACACCTGAAATAAAGGCTTTATCCGAAAATAGCATTGTGACAACAGTTAGCATCACAGTCGAAAAAGCAATAACCTTTATTCCATCTTTCGGCCCCATCCGTAAGGTATAGAGCGCGATAATTCCACTTGCAATGTAATTGAAAGGCGGCAACACTAGGGCTGCTAATGAAAATAATGCAATTATGCCTGCGGCATATAAAGCACCTTTCATTGAAAATACTGCAATTGTTCGCAGCATACTGCTACCTTTTAATTAGTATTTTAAAAATCCGTTAGAATTGATTACTTATGCATATCGCAATAAGGAATCAACGCTAAGAAACGCGCACGTTTTACACAAGTAGAAAGCTGACGCTGGTAACGCGCTTTCGTGCCTGTAATACGGCTAGGAACAATTTTTCCTGTTTCTGTAATGTAATTTTTCAATAAATTTACATCTTTATAATCGATTTGTTTAACACCTTCAGCGGTGAAACGACAAAATCTTCTACGTCTAAAAAAACGTGCCATTTTTATGCTCCTTTATAAGTGTTAGTCAGATCGTTCGCGACGACGTGGCTTTTCATCATCATCTTTCTGCATCATCGGTGAAGGCTCAGTAACTGCCCCATCCATTGATACAACAAGATTTCGAAGAACTGCGTCGTTAAAACGGAAAGCTGTAGTAATTTCATCCATTTGCGCAACACCACATTCAACGTTCATTAAAATGTAATGGGCTTTATGAATTTTATTGATTGGGTAAGCCAATTGACGGCGACCCCAGTCTTCTTGGCGGTGTACAACACCCCCATCGCTAGTGATGATCTGCGTATATTTTTCAATCATAGCAGGCACTTGCTCGCTCTGGTCAGGGTGGACCAGAAACACAATTTCGTAATGTCTCATTAGAGCTCCTCACGGTTTATACAGCCCCATCAATTAATATTGGTAAGGCAAGGAGTTTTACCTTTTTAACAGGTAATCAATCATTATAACGTTTTATCCATCTATTTTTCAATACTTTATAGTAATTAAAAATAATTATGCGCTTGCACTCCATCTATCTCATGCGATCATGCTAGTATTGGCTAAAACTATAAACTATTCAGATAACAAAGGAAGTAAATTGAAGATCCTTATCATTGATGACCACACGCTCTATCTTGAAGGGATCCGAGCTGTTTTAAATCAATATATTCCTTCTGCTGATATTATTACAAGCTCTTGCATTAACGATGTTACGGCACTAATCACCTTACACATTGATATAGATTTAATTTTGCTAGATCTCAGAATGCCTAACGGTGGTGCACCTGCGGTTTTAGCCGAACTTCGCGATAAGAAAGCATTAATTCCTGTCATTATCGTCTCCGCCTCAGAAAGCTCAACGGACGTTCAATTAGTTATGGAGCAAGGTGCGGCAGGGTATTTACCTAAAACAACATCACCGGCAGAATTAGTCAATGCGATAGAATATGTGTTGGCTGGTAATATTTATCTTCCACCAAAATGGCAAGCTCGTCTAAAGGGTGCAAACTCCCCGATTATTGTTGATGATGGTCAAAAAGAAATAACCTTACCTACTAGATTGCATGATGTTTTACAGCTGATTGAAAAAGGTTATACCACTAAAGAAATTGGTAAGTTTCTTAAGCTATCTGAAAATACTGTGTATGGGTATGTAAAAGATTTGTTTAGTAAGTTTAATGTTAGCAGTAGAACCGAGCTTATCCAAATTGCCAAACAACTCAATGTGTTTGGCTTTAAATAACCAATAACATGTCCTCCCTTTTTAAAAAGCTCTTTGATACTCGTTCTGACGAGTTCAGCATAGAAACTCATGCTCAGGGTATTCATTTTATTTATCAAAACTTTCCCAAGCTAGCACTGAGCATGGCTTTTTTACCCATTGTGATGGCGTTCTTACTCTGGGGGGACGTTGATAATATTATCTTGTTTCCATGGATAGGCTACGCACTCAGTGTGGGTATAGCTCGATATTGGCTAGCAAAACGCTATTTCCAAGCCAAGCCTTCTCCACAACAAAGTTTACGATGGGGAAGATATATTACGTTAACTTCTTTAGCATCTGGCTTATCCTATGGTTTATCAGCTATTCTCTTTTTGAAGGTTAGCTCACCCACGGTTCAGTTATTTTTATTTGTTTTTATTTTTGGTATTGTCAATGGCTCAGCATTTGTTTCATCTCATTGGCTGATAAGCTTTTATGTGTTTATGCTAAGCACCTTAAGCATAACTGCCCTCTATTTGTTTTCACTAAATGATCCCGCCTATGTCGCCATCGCGCTCTTATGCCTTATTGATATTTTGATCTGTTTTGTCATCGGTAAGAGATCAAGTCATTCGGTATTATCTTCAATTCAACTTCGTTTTGAAAATGCTGATCTTGTTGCTCAATTAACTAACAGTACACAAATAGCCGAAGAAGCTAATAGTCGTAAAACTCGTTTTTTAGCATCGGCCAGCCATGATCTTCGTCAACCCATTCATGCTCTAGGCTTATTTTCTGAGGCGCTTAGTGCTGAAAAGCTGTCTCCTACAGGAAAGAATACGCTCTCCTTTTTGAAACAATCCGTAGCATCACTTAGCCAGTTGTTAGACTCTCTATTAGATATTAGTCGATTAGATGCCGGCATCATTACACCAAGATTTAGTGCTGTAAATGTATCTCAACTCATACAAAACCTCGCGTGTGATTTTAAAATAGAATGTGAATCTAAAAACCTTCAATGGCGAGTTAGCTGTCAGGATGCTTGGGTCAGAAGTGATAGCATAATACTAGAAAATATCTTGCGTAATTTACTTAGTAATGCTGTTAGATATACTGATAAAGGTGGAATTCTGCTGAGCTGCAGGCAACGCAACAATCAAGTCTGGATTGAAATTTGGGATACAGGTATAGGTATTTCACCTGAAGAGCAAAAACAGGTTTTTGATGAATTCTATCAAATCAATAATGCCGAACGTGATCGTCAGCAAGGGCTGGGGCTGGGCTTAGCGATTGTTCAAAAACAAGCTCAACTTCTTGATCATGAATTATCGCTTGTATCACGATTAGGTAAAGGTACTCGTTTCAGACTTAAACTGAAGATAGCTCCTCCCAGGCTTGCTCCACAAGAAAAACTTATGCTACCTACAAATTTGTCAGGCCGCCGTATTCTTATTATTGATGATGACGAAAGCATACTTGCCGGTATGCGCATGACACTTGAATCTTGGGGTTGTGATGTTTTGGGGGCAACAGATTTAGTTACCGCTTCTTTACTCTGTGCTGATAGTACACCTGATAATATTATCTCTGACTTTCGTCTACGTGATAATGTAAACGGTATTGACGTTGTTCAACAACTTAGAACACAACTTGATACGCATATTCCTGCCTTACTTATCACCGGCGATACCGCACCTGATCGCCTACAACAGGCACAGCAGAGTGATTTAATTCTGCTTCACAAGCCTGTGCAACCTGCTAAGCTTCGCGCTGCGCTTAACCTGCTTTAAAGCGTTGCCTGCCAGCTTCAAATAAACACACCCCTGCGGCCACAGAAACATTTAAACTTTCTGCTCCGCCCTTCATCGGAATATAAACCGTTTGATCACAATTTTCACGCGTTAAGCGACGAATACCACGGCCTTCGGCACCTAAGACAATCGCTAAAGGGCCTTTTAAATCGGCTTCAAAAATTGTGGTATTACTATCGCCCGATGTGCCCACCAACCATACGCCATGATGTTGTAATTCGCGTAATACTCGCGCGAGATTAGTAATTTGAATAAAAGGTAATCGCTCTGCGGCACCACTCGATATTTTTAACGCGGTGTGAGTAAGACTTGATGCGCGATCTTTAGGTGCGATAACAGCATGTGCGCCCGCTGCTTCCGCTGTTCGCATACACGCGCCTAAATTATGCGGGTCTTGCACACCATCTAGGATCAATAAAAAAGGGGGCTCATCTAGGTTTTCTAATAGCTGAACTAAATCTGTTTCATCTAAGGCTTTGAGAGGTTTACTTTTAGCTATACCGCCTTGATGTTGTACATCAGGCAGCATTTCATCAAGCTCTTCTCGTGCTACTTTTTGAATTTTAATGCCGTGTTTTTCGGCGCCAGCAATAATGGCACTAATACGTGCATCGTGTCGTTCATCTGCTAGCCAGATTTCTTTGATCCGCGACACAGGCACATCGAGCGCTGCCTGTATCGCATGTAAACCAAAAATCAGATCATTTTGTGCAGAAGGTGAATCAGATTTGGCTGCCTTGCGGCGTTTCGTATGCTTGTGATTCTTGTCCTTCGATGACGGGTTTGACATATATTTCTACTCGACGATTTAATTGGCGACCAGCTTCCGTATTGTTACTGGCTCGTGGTTCTGTCTCGCCTCGTCCCACTGTCACTAAGCGACTGTGAGAAATACCTTGTAATACAAAATAGTTGATTACAGATTGAGCACGATGACGTGATAAATCCATATTATAACTCTCTGAGCCTACGCTGTCGGTATGACCTACTACATGAATAACCGTTCGAGGGTAACGCACCAAAATTTCTGATACTTTTTCAAGTGTTGGCATAAAGGCCGGTTTTAAATCTGCTTTACCAAAATCAAATGAGATTTCGCTAGAAATATCAATTTTTAAGGTCTCATCCTGTAAACGTTTTACCTCTATATCATGGCGTGCCTGCTCTTCCGCTAAAGCCGCTTCCATTTCTTTTTGCTGATTATCCATATAATAACCAATACCGCCACCTGCTGCTGCACCCACAACAGCGCCTACCGCTGCCCCACCTGCATCGCCTTCGACTGCATAACCAGCTACAGCACCCGCTGCTGCGCCTACTGCAGCCCCAATTTTAGCTTTCCTATTGGGATCATCCATTGTTGTACATGCTGATACTAAGGTAGCCATTGTGGCAACGATTATTAATTTTTTCATTTAAAACTCCTCTGTTCGAATAAGGGCGACTATACTAGCATTTACTATTTATTAGCGAGACTTATATCATGGAAAAAGCATTTATTCCGGTGAATATTGCCTTACTCACTATTTCTGATACACGCACTTTAGAGACCGATACCTCTGGAAAAGTTCTCCGCGAGCGTGTTTTAGCAGAAAATCACCTTGTATCTGACCAGCAAATTGTTCGTGATGATATGTATCAAATTCGTGCCGTTATTTCACAATGGATAGCCGATGCTGATGTTCAAGCTGTGATCACGACGGGGGGAACAGGCCTAACAGGGCGCGATGGGACTCCAGAAGCAGTTAGTGTTTTGTTAGATAAAGAAATTACTGGATTTGGCGAGTTATTTCGTCAAATATCGTATCAAGATATCCGCACATCGACCATTCAATCACGTGCTATAGGCGGTGTAGCAAATGGTACTTTTATCTTTTGTTTGCCCGGCTCATCGGGGGCCTGTAAAACTGCTTGGGATGATATTTTAAAAGATCAATTAGATATTCGTCACCGCCCCTGTAATTTTGTTGAGCTTATGCCTCGGCTTTTAGAAAAATGACCGTCATTACACTATTAACTACTGCAGGATGTCATTTATGCGAACAAGCAGAAGCAATATTGAACACACTCAATGTAGATGTAAATAAGATTGAAATTGGTGATGATGATGATCTTGTTGAACGCTACGGAACGCGTATTCCAGTCTTAAAATTTGCTGATAATAGTATATTGAATTGGCCTTTTGATCGGCTGGATATTCTAGCGAAAATTTAGCAACGTCCATTATTATGAAACTTTTAGGCTACCAAGGCGTCGATTACTTATAAGAAAATAAAGGTGGTTTATGAATTCAGCTCGGCTTCTAGTGGTGTTTTTTTGTGGGTTTCACTCACTTGCCAATGCCGTTAGCCTGCCCCCTATTCCCGGTGAACGCTATGAAATTGGCGATTATAGCTTGCACATTCAATGCTTAGGCGAAGGTGAACCAACCGTTATTATGGATGTAGGGCTGGGTGATGACTCCTCTGATTGGCAAACACTTTTAAAACAATCTTCGCAGACAACACGCAGCTGTGTTTATGACCGTGCCGGATATGGCTGGAGCGATTATGGCCCAAGACCCCGTACTAGTAGACGTATTGCCTATGAGCTACATCTTTTACTCAATGCGGCACATATTTCACCACCCTATATTTTAGTGGGCCATTCATTTGGTGGTTATAATATGCGGCTATTCGCAAACTTCTATCCCAAAAGTGTAGTTGGATTAATATTAGTAGAATCATCCCATGAACTACAATATGACCGCCTACATATCAAATTACCCGCGCCATATAAAGGCCGACGTAATATTATTATTTCACAACCTAGCCCTCCCGCAAGTGATTCAGCCAACGCTAAGCCTCAAGCCCTACGAGATCACGCCTTTCGAACTGCTGGCTATGAAATTTCGGGCTTATACACAAGCTCACGCCAACTTCAGCTCAATGGCAGCATTCCTACTATCCCCTTGATTGTTATTAGCCGAGGAATGCCAGAATGGGAAGGCAACGAGAAGCTTCGCCAACGTGAAAAAATCTGGATAGAATTACAGCAAGATTTAACGCGATTATCACCTTACAGCAGACATCTTTTTGCTAACCATAGTGGTCACAATATCCCTCAAGATGAACCCGAAATTATTATTGATGCAATTTCAGATGTTATTTCTCAAGTAAAGCTGTTAGAAGAACAATAAAAAGGCGTTATACTGTACGTTTTTCTTACGCAGCCTTTAAACCTAATGACCGTTCAATATATTGATACCAAGGCTGAACTAGCCATTTTTTGCCAACAAATAGCAAACAGCTCATGGCTAACCGTTGATACCGAGTTTTTACGTGAGAAAACCTATTATCCACAACTGTGTTTGATTCAAGTCGCTAGCGAACAACATATTGCCTGCATTGATCCGCTAACATTAGAAGATTTATCACCTCTATTAGATATTCTCTACAATCCTGAAATTACAATCGTATTTCATGCTGCACGCCAAGATCTAGAATTATTTTATATGCTTCGTGATGAACTTCCCAGCAATGTATTCGACACTCAAATAGCGGCAACCATTTTAGGCTATGGCGATCAAATTGGTTATGGCAACTTAGTTCAGCAATGTCTTAATGTCGCACTTGATAAAGCACATTCACGCACTGACTGGACAAAACGCCCGCTTGATCCTGCTCAAATCACCTATGCCGCTGATGACGTGCGTTATCTGCGAGATGTTTATAAATTACTCATTCAACAACTTGAAGATAAAAAGCGTACACACTGGCTAGAAAATGATTTTGCCAACCTAACGAATATTGATACATACAAACCTAATCCCGAAAATATTTGGCGAAAAGTAAAAGGCTTTGGTCGTTTAAAAGGTGTGCAACTTGCCATTTTAAAACAGCTCGCCGCATGGCGTGAACAACGTGCAATCAAATCTAATCGCCCTCGCCGTTGGATTTTAAAAGATGACGTATTACTCGACCTTGCTAAATTAGCCCCTGAATCAATCGACAAATTCAGCATGATCCGTGGCTTAGAGGCTAACACCATCAAACGCTATGGTGAAACGCTGTTAACAGAAATCAAACAAGCTAAATCTCAACCTAAAGAGAACTGGCCTGTATTGAAAAAAACGCAGCCACTTTCTCAACAACAAAATGCAATTGTCGATGCGCTTATGGCTCTAGTCAGAAAATTTTGCGATGAGCAGTCCATTGCACCCGTTGCCGTTGCCTCACGCAAAGAAATTGAACGCATGGTCAGCGGTGAAACCGACCTGCCAATACTACAAGGCTGGCGCAATGAAATTGTCGGCCATCATTTAAAAAGCTTTGTTGATGGTAAACTATCCATCACAGCCGATACAACCCAGTTAAATACAAAAGGATAACGCTATGTCAGCACTCATTTGTGGCTCATTTGCCTTCGACACCATTATGGTCTTCCCAGATCACTTCAAAAACCACATCTTGCCCGACAAGGTGCATATGCTAAACGTATCATTCTTAGTGCCTAATATGCGCCGTGAATTTGGTGGCTGCGCCGGTAATATCGCTTATAACCTAAAGTTATTAGGTGATGAACCTATTCCAATGGGCACCGTAGGTAATGATTTCACAAGTTATGCAACATGGATGGACAAACACGATATCAATCGCCGCCATGTTCATGTTAAAGATGGCAGCTACACCGCCCAAGCCTTTATCACCACCGATATGGATGATAATCAAATCACCGCATTCCACCCCGGCGCAATGAATTTGGCGCATGAAATATCGATTAATGAAGCCAAAGATATCACGCTATCCATCGTCTCACCCGATGGCCGCGATGGCATGATTCAACATGCTCAACAACTGCATGAAGCAGGCATTCCGTTTATCTTCGATCCCGGTCAAGGCCTACCCATGTTTGATGGTGATGATTTATTAAACTTCGCCAAACAAGCCACGTATATCACTTTAAATGATTATGAAGCACAATTATTCCAAGATAGAACAGGCTTATCACCCAATGAAATAGCCGAACACGTAGAAGCCCTCATCATCACCCGCGGCGGAGAAGGTTCATACATCTACACCGACGGAAACCGCCTAGACATCCCTAGCGCAAAAGTAGGTCAACTAGCCGACCCAACCGGCTGCGGTGACGCCTATCGCGCCGGTTTATTACACGGCATTATGCACGGCAAAGATTGGGAAACAACGGGCCGCATAGCCTCATTATTAGGCGCAATTAAAATCGAACAGCATGGCACACAAAATCATACATTTACTATGGATGAATTTGCTGAGCGGTTTGAGTTGAGTTTTGGGCGGGCTTTATAGAAGACTGTTGCCTGTTAATAACAAGTTATGCTTCAAAAACATGCCTGAGTGCTTCATGGAGAACCTAATATGAGTAATACTGTTTGGGGTGGCCTATTTTTCTGCGCTCTATCCATTTGGCTGTTAAAGCATGCAATAAAAGAGCTACTGAACTATGAACCGAGTAAACGATGGCCTAGCACTATTGGAAAAATTGAAGATCATGAGAATATTCAACTTCTCCCTGGAAGGCATAGAGATATTTTCGTTGAATATAAATATGAGGTTAGCAACAAGAAGTACATTGGAGCAAAAATTGCTCTTTATACTTTATCAAGAAAAGAAGCTAAAGAGCTAGAAGAACAATACTCCATAAAACCAAGGGTAAATGTATTTTACAACCCTAGAGATCCTTCTGAGTCACTATTAATAGTTGGTGGTCGAAAAGACAAGCCATATAGTGATTTAATTATGGCCATTATAGGTTTACTGGTCGGAATACTTATTCTTCTTGGTGGGTATTTTGGGATTCTAATTGATAC
>JALSLH010000055.1 GCA_026988435.1 Methylophaga sp. | reverse complement strand
TGGGCTAAATCTTTACCTGCAACACATCAACTCCTTCCCAAATATTCTCAGTAAATTCAGGTGTTATTTCAGGCATACCATCCTTCATCCAATCGACTAATACACGCGCAATATTTGGGTATGTGATATGAACCGCATGAGGGTGATGCAACCATTCTTCAATAACCTCTGGATCCATATCATTCATGGTATGACCATAACCTAACTGCTTTAAAGCTGCTGCATTAGAAATTTGCTCCATTTGCGCATGTAATGGTTTAGCGAGAATTTTTTTACCTAGTTGTAAGGACTCACTGGCCAGCTCAAAACCGGCATTACTGATAATTCCCTGACAATCGTATAAATCTTTTTGAAAACCATCTCTTGATAGAGGGTGACAAATAATATGCTCATATTGACTAACAACAGGAGCAGGAGAGTACAAATGAAATTGAAAATTTTCGAAGGGACACAAGTGTTTAATGACTTCATTCTGATCCTCAAAGGGCAGATAAACAACAATTTTATTGCTTTGTGTACTTTTAGGAAATTCTGGCGTATCAATAATTGGAGGCAAGATCGGCTGGCCAAAATGATGCCAATGTAAACCTATACCCCTATCAGCAGGTGCAAAATTTTTCATCACAAGGTCGGCAATTGGATCAGATCCTGCGCGCGGAATATCATGGTTAAAAGCATATTGATGCCCTATACCTAAAACCTTTTTTTTCTGCTTTTTCGCTGCCCAAGCGGTCACTGGCTCAAAATCACTGATAACCAAATCAAATTTTGATAAATCAAGCGCCTTAATATCTTTAATAAATCGAATCGGCTTTGCTTCAATCGCCGTTTTAAAATAATTAACCTGTCCTTTATCGGTATTAAAGGTCAAACCTTCACGATGCTGGTAACCATTAAAAACATCCATATCAAAATACTGATTTGATGGCCGACCAGTAAACTGAAAAGTCACATCAAACCCCGCTGCATACAACTCTTTCGCCATCACTCTTGCACGCGTAATATGGCCATTACCCGTTCCCTGAACTCCGTAAAATATTTTCATGACATGAATTGATTTAAACTAAAAAGAGAAACACTAACGCCCAGAACCATTCCAACTAAAGTATCCGTTGGAAAATGCACACCAAGCACTACACGAGAAAACCCCACCAAGACTGCCCACAAGAGTAAAGGCAGCATCAATAAGGGCATAAAGAATCCTGCTATCGTTGCAACCATAAAGGCTGCAGACGTATGTCCCGAAGGAAAGCTAAATTGGTCTGAAGGTATGACTAAGCTATGAAAATCTTTTAAAGCCGCTTGCGGACGATTACGTTTGAAACCATTTTTCAGTATGAAATACACAGGCCTTTCAATGACAAAAGCAAATAGCAACGCTTGTAAAAAGACACTCTCTGCCCCTTCGCTCAGATAAAGAAAACCGATCAGTAAAGCATATAAATGACCATCTCCAGTACGAGAAATATAGCGCGAAAATAAAGCTAAATGTTGGTAAATTCTTGCATTAATTAAGCGCGTGAACATAAAAACATCATATTTATGGACGGAATAAATTAGTTTCATTGGTCTTACCTCTATGTCAGCCTGAATATTACTTCAGGTACAGTCGTTGTACTCAGAACTAAGAATAGTTTTTTACTGTGACAGAATCATGAAGCTTTTTTGAAACTTTTGTGACAAGCACTTAACGAATAAGCGATTCCTTTTTACTACGCCGGTAAGCTTTCGCTTTTTGCCAAGCTTTACGACTGTGCTTATTCTTATCAAACAGCCTAATAAGCCTGCGTTTAACCTTATTAGAGGCCTTAAACATAATCGCCAAACCAACGATCATCGTTGGTAAACCAAAAGGAACCGGCAAGGGAAATAAAATCATCCCGATAACAAAAATAAAACCACCTAACATCAATAATAGAGATTTTTTTAACAT
>JALSLH010000054.1 GCA_026988435.1 Methylophaga sp. | reverse complement strand
GTTGTCCACTAGTCAGTTGAGTATAGTGCATTAGGTTTCTCATCTTTGGTCGGATTAAAAACCTATACTGTATCTCAGCTGGCTTTTTTCCGATAAAATGAATTGCACTTATTAGTTGAATCCAAGTGCAATTATAAAAGAAGGAACAGCAAAAGCCGTAGAGCCGATTGAAACCCCAACGCTTAATCAATCGTCATACCATACCTTTTTAGAAGGTACATCAGAAAATGGTGGCTATATTGGGGTGAAATATATCATGGATGATTATAGCAAGTATCTAATTATTAATGCCTATTTAGATAATCTTGCACTTCGACTACAACAGAATTTACGTAATGATCTAGGCCATACTTATTCGATCTATGCTTCTGGAACGAATCGAGGCAAGGCTAGGTTAGCTTATATTTATTTTGATGGCTTACATGATGAATTTGAAACTAATATTGTCGCGGTGCGTAAAGCGATAAATGATGACCTAAAAGATTTATCTGATGAGACTATCGATAATGCATTAAGAGAATATAAGAAGCGCTATACTTCAATTGAACATGATAGCGGTAGTTTGATGCGCCTTATCGGTACTACGCAATATTTAAAGGAAGAATTTGACAGTTCGGATTCCTCATTCCAGTTTTTTGAAAATATAAATCATCAAAATTTTCGCAATGTATTAAAAGAAACATTTGTCGACCATAATCAATATTCTGTCATATCGCGTGAATATCATTTTTTCCCTTACGATGTGTACATCTTAAGCTTACTCTCTTTTGTAGCGCTGATTATTATGTACTTTAAACTCTATCAGTTTGATATAACAGGTCGTAAAGTGGCCTGCACAGATAGAAATATCACTATGAGTCGAAGGATTAGCAACCGATTTATTGGTTTCTTTTATATTGTCGCGATATATTATTTATCTGTATTTCTTTGGGAATGGATAAAATATCTAAGCTTGACTTATATTATTGGAAATAGTGCTTATATTTCTAGTATTGATGTGCCTTATAGCTATATATGGACTATAAGCGATATGATTTTAGGTATTGTTTTATTTTTGCTAATTTGCCGTTATTTATTTCCTTATTATGCTCGCTTAGTGGTGACAAAAGAAGGCATTTGCCTTATTGGTCATCGTGTCAAAACTATTCTGCAAGAAGATATTGATGATATTAAAACAGTTGCCTGGAAACCCAGCAGATCACTGGATAGCTTTGGACATTCTATTTTGTTTTGGAAGCCACTATTAGAAATAAGCTTAACAAATGGCAGTAAGATTTATATTAGAAATAAAAATGTACAGCATCTACAAGAAGATTTAGAAAAGCACCTGATCTAGAAAATAGCGGAAGAGCTTGAATATACAATAAAAAGCCGGTAAAATTGCGGCTCTTTGAAAGGTTGGATATTTTGGTTCCTAGATTATTAGGTGCTGAGGTAATCCAGAATTTAACTCGTAGTCCTTTAAAACAATAAGGCTACACCAAAAGTTGGAGTTTTTAATGTCATTATCACTAGAAAAAACAAAAGAAGTTATTAGTAAATATCAGCGCTCAGAAGGCGATACCGGTTCTGCTGAAGTGCAAGTTGCTCTATTAACAGCACGTATTGCAGATCTTTCTGGTCACTTTGAAAAAAATATTCATGATCATCATTCGCGTCAAGGTCTACTTAAAATGGTAAGTGGTCGCCGTAAAATGTTAGATTACTTGAAAAATAAAGATATTACGCGTTACCGCGAATTGATTGCAAGCCTTGGCCTACGTCGTTAAGCGTTGCAAGTAGTCATAATAAATTATGTACAACACCATGCTTTCGTCATTAAACGATCGCAAGGGTAGTATTTAAAATACGCCCCTAAAGCCATAAGGCTTTAGGGGCGTATTTGTTTAAGAAATTTAAATTTAAGAAGTTTATTCGGAATAGGCCGCAATAAACGATAAGGAATAAAACAGTGAATTCAGTAAAAAAATCGGTTCAATATGGTAACCATACGTTAACACTTGAAACAGGTAAAGTTGCACGTCAGGCAAGTGGTGCAATCATTGCTAGCTTGGGTGAAACATCTGTAATGGTGACTGTTGTAGGTAAAAAGAAGGTTCAACCGGGTCAAGATTTCTTCCCGTTGACAGTCAACTACCAAGAGCGTACTTACTCAGCAGGTAAAATCCCGGGTGGTTTCTTCAAACGTGAAGGTCGTCCTAGCGAGAAAGAAACACTTACATGTCGTTTAATTGACCGTCCATTACGTCCATTATTTCCAAAAGGTTTCTTGAATGAAGTTCAAGTTATCGCAACGGTTATGGCATTAGATCCTGCCATTGACCCTGATATTCCTGCAATGATCGGAGCATCAGCTGCATTAGCTATTTCAGGTATCCCATTCAACGGCCCTATCGGTGGCGCACGTGTGGGTTATATTGATGGTGAATATGTATTGAACCCAAGCAAAGAGCAATTATTAAGCAGTGAATTAGACTTAGTAGTTGCCGGTACGGATAGTGCTGTTCTTATGGTTGAATCAGAAGCGTCTGAATTATCAGAAGAAGTAATGTTAGGTTCAGTTATGTTTGGTCATGATAAATTACAAGCTGCCATTACGCTTGTGAATGAACTTAAAGCAGAAGTCGGTAAAGAAGCATGGGACTGGTCAGCGCCAGAAAAAGATCCTGCAATCTTTGATGCTGTTAAAGCAAAAGCATTATCAGGTATTGAAGCGGCATACCAAATCAGCGATAAATTAGCGCGTCAAGATGAGTTGGGTAATGTACGTAATGCAACACTTGAAGCATTAGCGCTTGAAAATGACGAATTACCTGTTGATGAAATCACAGGTGCATTTGCAAAAATTGAAAAAGAATTAGTACGTGGCAGAATTATTGCTGGTGAACCGCGTATTGATGGTCGTGATACGGCTACTGTACGCAAAGTAACAGTTGAAACAACTGTGTTACCTCGTGTGCATGGCAGCGCATTATTCACACGTGGTGAAACACAAGCGATTGTTGTTGCAACATTAGGTGCTGAACGTGATGCACAAATGATTGATGCGGTTGAAGGTGAATATCGTGACCGCTTCATGTTGCATTATAACTTCCCTCCATTCTGTGTCGGTGAAACAGGTTTTGTTGGCTCACCTAAACGTCGTGAAATTGGTCATGGTAAATTAGCAAAACGTGGTATCGCTGCGGTAATGCCATCTGCTGAAGAATTTCCATATGTTGTACGGGTTGTATCAGAAATCACTGAATCTAACGGTTCAAGCTCAATGGCTTCTGTCTGTGGTACATCATTAGCATTAATGGATGCAGGTGTGCCGATTAAAGCACCTGTTGCCGGCATTGCTATGGGGTTAATTAAAGAAGACAACGGTTATGCGGTATTAACTGATATCTTAGGTGATGAAGATCACTTAGGTGATATGGACTTTAAAGTAGCCGGTACTGCAAAAGGTATCACAGCACTTCAAATGGATATCAAGATTGAAGGTATTAATGAAGAAATCATGACAACAGCATTATCACAAGCACGTGATGGTCGTTTAACGATTCTCGAAACAATGAATGCCAATCTTGCATCACATCGTGAAGAAATGTCTGAATTTGCTCCTCGCATCATCACAATCAAAATCAACTCAGATAAGATTCGTGATGTAATTGGTAAAGGTGGCGCTACAATCCGTGCATTAACAGAAGAAACAGGCGCTGTTATCGATATCGATGATGATGGTACCGTAAGAATCTTCTCATCAGATCTTAATGCAGGACAAGATGCATTGCGTCGTATTGAAGATATTACTGCAGATGTTGAAGTGGGTCGTATTTACGAAGGTCGTGTTGCTAAATTAATGGACTTCGGTGCATTTGTAACCATTCTTCCTGGTAAAGATGGCTTAGTTCATATTTCACAAATCTCAGATGAGCGGGTTGAAAATGTAAGTGATAAATTATCTGAAGGCGACACAATTCAAGTGAAAGTGCTTGAAGTTGATCGCCAAGGCCGAATTCGTTTAAGTATGAAAGCAGTAAACGAAGAAAGCGCTGAAGACTAGTTACAAGTCACAATAAGCTGTAAACTTAAAAGCCCCGTTTATCGGGGCTTTTTTATGGAGATAAACAAATTTTTAAGTATCTTTTCAGTCTGTTATTACTATGCTTTTGTTTGCAATTACAAGCCGATGAAATCCGTATCGCGGCTGCGAGTAATTTGCGCTATGTATTACCTGAGTTAGCAACAGAATTTGAAAAACAAACAGGCCATCAGCTGGCGATTAGTTATGCCGCATCGGGCACATTAACTACTCAGATCCAGCATGGCGCTCCGTTTGATGTGTTTTTATCAGCAGATCCTTATTATATTAAAATGCTCATAAAAAGTGGAATTGCAAAAGGTAAACCTACGGACTATGCTCAAGCGCAATTAGCCTTATATGCATCACATCATTCATCACTCAATATTGATGAAGGTATGCTGAACTTAAAATTAGCTCTAGAACAAGGAACCCTCAATAAAATCGCTATAGCTAATCCTCGTCATGCACCTTATGGACAAGCGGCTAAAAGAGCGCTTGAAAAGGCTGGAATATGGCAACAAATTCAACCACATTTATTAATGGCAGAAAATGCATCGCAAGCAGTACAGTTTTCACTATTATCTTCAGTTGATGCGGGTCTAGTTCCACTTGGGCATATTGTTCAGCCTAAGTTAGCGTTGCAAGGGCGGTATATTATATTGTCGGAGACATTGCAACAGCAGGGAATCGTAATAAAAAAATCTTCAGACACAGCACAACAATTTTTGGACTTTATCCTAAAACCGGCAGCAAAGCCTCTTTTCCAAAAGAATGGTTTTTTATAGTAGCAACACATCTTTTTAACTAAGTTTATGGCATACTGAGCCTTGTTAAAAATCATGCTGAAATGGTTGAATATGCCAGAACTTAAAGATTTAGAAGTCGCATTACGTAGCTCTACCCCGATTATCGTAATTGAAACACAAGAAGAGCCACGAGCGGTTGAGCTTTTTATTCGCTTTGGAATAAAACTTAATCGTGCAATTTTTCGTTGGTCAGCCACTGAAGGATTGAAAAATGCACAACTAAAACTGAGTGGTGCGATAGAAAATACTGATGCACCTAATGATGTGCTGAAACATATAAAATTTAGTGCTGATGAAGGCTATTATTTGCTGCTGGATTTTCATCCCTATTTATCCGATCCTATCGCCATTCGTTACATTAAAGAAATTGCTTTCGGCTTTGAAAAACTGCCTCGTCGGCTTATTTTTATCACCCACAGTATGGATATACCAGAAGATTTAGCGCCATGGTGTATGCGTTTTCACTTACAGTTACCTGACAAGAATATTTTACAATCCATCCTGCAAGATGAAGCGCGTAAGTGGCAAATGGAAACAGGATCATCGGTAAAAACAGACAAAATAGCGATGAATCAAATGGTGTCTAACCTTTCTGGCATTACAACGTTAGATGCACGCCGTTTAATTCGGCAAGCAATTGTTGATGATGGTGCGATTACTCATAAAGATGTCAAAAGGGTGCAAGAAGCTAAATATGAGCTATTTAGCAAAGATGGTGTGATTCAATATGAAGCCGATACAGCTAGCTTTTCTGATGTAGCAGGCTTAGCCAATTTGAAAAAATGGTTAAAAATACGTGAAAAAGCGTTATTAGGCAGTAAACCGGATCAGGATGCACCGAAAGGTATCCTATTATTAGGTGTGCAGGGCAGTGGTAAAAGTTTGGCAGCCAAAGCGGTTGCGGGTCAATTTAAACTACCCTTGCTACGACTTGATATGGCCGCTTTATATAATAAATACATTGGTGAAACAGAAAAGAATTTACGCCGGGCACTGGCTGTTGCCAACGTGATGACACCTTGTGTAGTCTGGATCGATGAAATAGAAAAAGCGCTTTCACAAAACAATAATGATGATGGAGTATCTACACGACTTTTGGGTACTTTATTAACGTGGATGGCAGAGTCAAATGACGGTTCGTTTATCGTCGCCACATCTAATGATATTGAAAGCTTGCCTCCTGAACTAATCCGTAAAGGCCGATTAGATGAAATTTTCTTTGTAGATTTGCCTGATCGTGAAGTCAGAAAAGAGATTTTTAGAATTCATCTAGCGAAACGAAAACTCAACACAGAAACCTTTGATTTAGATAAATTAGCCATCAATAGTGCTGAGTTCAGCGGCGCCGAAATAGAGCAAGCAGTGATCAGTGCGATTTATTCTGCTGATGCTAAAAACTTGATCCCCAATACTGATATCGTAATTGATGAGTTATTTCGTACACAACCGTTAGCAATCGTTATGTCTGAGAAGATTAGTGGGCTACGTCAGTGGGCGAGCGGCCGCACGGTTGCTGCTCATTAATGGATTGGCAAGCATTTGAAGTTTCTATTAAGCTGGCGCTATTAACAAGTTTAAGCTTACTTCCCATTGGTTTAGCCATTGCCTATTTCCTAGCAAAATCTACCTTTGCAGGGCGCGGAGTAATTGAAGCTTTTATCACCTTGCCGCTAGTACTACCGCCTACTGTATTAGGTTATTTTTTGTTAGTAGGAATGGATAATAACAGTATATTAGGCAGTGCATTTATGTCACTAACAGGTGAGACCTTAGCCTTTTCCTTTGTCGGCTTATGGTTTGCCTCTATTATTTATAGTTTACCTTTTGCAGTGCAACCCATCTTACGATCGCTGGAGCAAATAGCCCCCGAGTTAAGAGAAGCGGCATGGTGCAGTGGATTATCTAAGTGGAAAACCTTTTTAAAAGTAGAGCTTCCTCTAGCTTGGCCGGGAGTTATTACCGCAATGGTACTCAGCTTTTCACATACATTAGGTGAGTTTGGTGTGGTACTGATGATTGGCGGAAATATCGCCGGTGAGACCCGTACAGTTTCTATTGCAATTTATGACAGCGTATTATCATTTGATCATCAGCAAGCTCAAACTATGTCATTGATACTCCTATTAATTGCCTTTATAACGATTAGTATTGTTTATACTTTTAATCGTCGTAATTCAGTGTCGGTGTTATAAAAATGCTTAAACTGAAATTAAAGCAAACGGAGCCGACAACACTTGATGTCGAGCTAAGTTGTCATACGGGGGAGTTGTTGGCCTTAGTTGGGCCATCAGGTGCAGGGAAATCAACGGTATTGCGCTGTATAGCGGGCCTATACTCCGCCCAACAAGGTGTTATTGAATGTAAAGGCCACATATGGTTCGATAGTGTAAAGTCGAAAAATATAACACCACAACAGCGCCGTATAGGAATGGTTTTTCAAAACTATGCACTATTTCCACATTTATCCGTGCGCGAGAATATTCAATTTGTTTTGGATGCCGATCAGCAACCTAATAAACCGACGGTAGACCAGTTACTAGAAAAAGTGAATTTAACAGGCCTATCTGAACGTTACCCCAAACAGTTATCGGGCGGACAGCAACAACGTGTGGCCATTGCCAGAGCATTAGCTAGACAGCCTGAAATTTTATTACTA
This sequence comes from Methylophaga sp., assembly GCA_026988435.1. Classification (GTDB taxonomy): domain Bacteria; phylum Pseudomonadota; class Gammaproteobacteria; order Nitrosococcales; family Methylophagaceae. The sequence goes on along the minus strand of JALSLH010000054.1, from coordinate 43,391 downwards.
GACGAACCTTTTTCTGCCGTAGATAAAGTAACACGGCGAAAATTATATTTGGAGTTGAATACACTAAGACGCGAGCTGGCGATACCGATGATTTTGGTGACACATGATTTAGACGAAGCTGCTATGTTGGCTGATCAGATATGTGTTATTCATCAGGGTAAAACCTTGCAGCAAGGTACACCAGAGCACGTTTTATATAAGCCTAAAAACACAGCGGTAGCAAAACAAGTTGATGCTCGAAATGTTGCATCAGCTATGCTTGTCGATGATGAGTCACAACTTAAATTGAAATGGAATGACTACCTGTTTACAGTCGGTGATTCGAGTAAGTTTAAAGCTAATGAACAAATAAACTGGACTATTTCTCCAGCTAAAATATTATTACATCAACGAGTAAGAGCCTCCCGGGGAACACGCGAAAACCCCGTGACAGGCACGATTATAAATAAAATGACACTACGCGGCATTACTACCGTTTTGTTAGAAATTGACAATACCCAAGGCCAGCAATTGCAAATGGATTTGCCAGAGCACGTTGCAATGCGTAATCAATTAGAAATTGGTGAAAAAATATCAGTATCTCTCTTGGCTGAAGCTATTCATTTAATGATAGAGTAAGCGTTTTCGGCTTATTTAATATTGGAGTAAATAATCCTGTAGAATAGCGTTTTTTTATAAACATGTTGTTTCCATGGCTGAGCTACTCGAAGAAATTAATAAACGCCGCACCTTTGCGATTATCTCTCACCCAGATGCGGGTAAAACTACACTGACAGAAAAGCTACTTTTATTTAGTGGCAAGATCCAAACCGCGGGTAGTGTTAAATCACGTAAAACAGATCGTCATGCCACTTCTGATTGGATGGAAATGGAGAAAGAACGAGGGATTTCTGTTACCTCTTCAGTGATGCAATTTGAGCACAATGGACGTGTTGTAAACTTGCTTGATACACCGGGGCATGCCGATTTCTCGGAAGATACTTATCGCACACTCACAGCGGTTGACTCGGCGTTAATGGTCATTGATATTGCCAAAGGTGTTGAGCAACGTACTGTTAAGTTAATGGAGGTGTGTCGTCTGCGTGACACGCCTATTCTCACTTTTATCAACAAAATGGATCGTGAAGGTCGCGAGCCAATAGATATTCTTGATGAAGTGGAATCTGTATTAGGTATTCAATGTGCACCGATCACATGGCCTATTGGCATGGGCAAAAATTTTAAAGGCATTTTTCATCTTGAAAAAGACAGTGTCCATCTATTCGAGCCGCATAGCGATCAAGTGGGAGAGATTATTGAAGGTTTAGATAACCCTCGGCTAGATGAGTTATTTGGTAGTTTAGCCGAAGAATTTCGTGAAGAGATAGAGTTAGTGCGTGGCGCCAGCCATGAATATGATCACGACGCATTCTTGTCAGGCGAACTTTCACCGGTGTTTTTTGGTAGCGCAATGAATAATTTTGGTGTAACAGAATTAATGGATTCCTTTGTCGAGATTGCACCAGCACCACAAGGCCGGGCAACAAAAACACGTCATGTTGAAGCAAGTGAAGATTCTTTTAGTGGTTTTGTATTTAAGATCCAAGCGAATATGGATCCCAAACATCGCGATAGGATTGCTTTCTTGCGCGTCTGTTCTGGGCAATATAAAAAAGGCATGAAATTACATCAATCTCGCACAGGTAAAGATATGGTTATTGCTAATGCAGTGACCTTTATGGCTGCAGAGCGAGCCCAAGCAGAAGAAGCATGGCCGGGCGATATTCTGGGTTTACACAACCATGGCACCATTCAAATTGGTGATACTTTTACTCAAGGTGAAGATGCACAATTTACTGGCATTCCGTATTTTGCACCAGAACTATTCCGTCGAGTACGCTTAAAAGATCCGCTTAAAATGAAAGCCTTATTAAAAGGCTTGCAACAATTAAGTGAAGAGGGTGCAACACAATTATTTAGACCCTTAGAAAATAATGATCTTATTTTAGGCGCCGTGGGTGTATTGCAGTTTGATGTGGTCGTACATCGCCTAAAAGGCGAATATAACGTTGATTGTGTATATGAACCTGTTCAGGTTTATACCGCTCGCTGGATTTATTGTGATGATGAAAAAATGCTAAATGAATTTAAGAAAAAAGCAGCACTTAATCTTGCCGTAGATGGCGCTGGAGGTTTAACGTATATTGCACCCACACGTGTTAATTTAGATTTAACCATGGAACGCTGGCCTGATATAGAGTTTAAAGATACACGCGAGCATACCTGATAATGGATTTATAAATTATAAGCTTGATAATAATAAGCGTTGTTGTGTTGATTACAGCTTTCTTATCGGATCCAAGCGAAGCTAGCTATTGAAATAAAGCTGGAAAATGACGTGTAATTGAATGTTTTCTCGCATCATTATTGCTTTACTAGTAGGTGTGTATTCGGGAAAGGTAAGATTGTGCTTGCATTTAGTGCTTATTCTCAAGCAGAATAGAGGCCAAGTATAAATTTAGCAAAGAGGATGTCATTATGAAAGTCAGATCAATTACAAAGAACAAGGGTAAACCCGTTATTGGTTTAACGCCTACTGATTCGCTTGACCGTGCAGTTACTTTAATGATGGATAACCGTATTGGTTCTTTGGTGGTGACTGAAAATAAAAAATTGGTTGGTATTTTGTCTGAGCGTGATTTATTAAGTGTACTTCATAAAAAGCATGCCATGTGGACACCTCTTACCGTAAAAGATGCGATGACCCCTAATCCTTACACATGCGAGCCAGACAACACGCTAGAAGAAGTGATGAACATCATGGTTGAATATAATGTCCGTCATTTACCCGTTGTTTATGAGGGTAAATTAGAAGGTATGTTATCAATAACAGATATTGTTGAAGAATTGCTTAAAAAAGCAAAATTTGAAAATAAATTATTGAAAAATTATATTCAGAACTGGCCTGACGCTGAGGATGGCGAAATACCAAAATAAGAGTTTTTGGGGAAAATATAAAAAGGCGGTCGTCGATGACCGCTTTTTTTTGTCTTATTCTTCGATAGGGAACGTTGCTGATTTTACTATTTGCAAATTATTCTCATCAGCAAATTCCGTTAGAAACTCAAATAACATTTCATCATCATCTTCTAAAGAAGCATCGATGACGACGCATTTTACGCCTTGGTGTGAAGCTAACTTCACATTGGGATGAAAGATAATGCGGCGTCCAGGACCATAACTTGCAACAGCGCCACAAAGGCGTTCAGCCCAATCACTGGGGCGAAATTTACCGCCTTCTTTGGTTAGACCTAGAATAATAACCTTGCCGGACGTTGTCATGTGTAACGAACCCATCTAATTAATATCAATTTAATTAGACTATTTTACTGTAATTTAGCCTTGCTGGCGTAATAATTCAGAAAAATAATGGTAGTTTGTGTATATACCTTCACATTATGGGCTATTTGCAATGCCTCCAGAGCAATGAATCGATATGCCTTCTGCGAAGTTTTAGTCGTTCTCCTCGACGAACGGAATAGCCCGCGCGCATTTCAGCATCAATTTTTTCTAATTCGTATGTATATTTCAAACACGTTGATAAAGAAAGTTTATTTTGTGGTGAAGTTTGTTGTTTGCTTTTAGCTGGCTTTAATTTAACGGGTTGTTCCAAATCAGGCTTAGTAACTGGGACTGCAGCTATCGTGTTTCCCTTTGATACTTCTATTTGCTGTTGCGTCTTGTCAGACTCTAAGCATGGCGAGCCTTGAAATTTAATTTGCCCTGACACAGAGGTACACTTCCATACGGGATTCGCTATCACAATGTTTGTTGAGAAAACCGTTGTAATAATTAAAATAATTGAATAAAAAACACGCCATTTTGTTTTGTTCATTAGTAATATTCCATTTACCGATTAAACCCGTGACCATTGAAACTACAAAATTCAGATTTAAGGCTAGAAAGCTAGCGCTACGTTTCAATGCTTGACAAGGACTAGTCATTGTCTGCACATTGCGCCTTGCTCTACCTTCCTATCTTAACCCTGAAAATATGCAGTTTCAATGGTCACAGGTATATACCTATTTATAGATAGCTATAAACCCCGTATAATTATTCGACTAAATAAATTTTAACTGTTTGAATTTCCATATTATAAAGAGTAATTGAGTGGCTGACTATAAACACACCTTAAACCTGCCTACAACTAAGTTTCCAATGAAGGCGGGCTTGCCTAATCGTGAACCGTTGATGTTAAAGCGTTGGCAGGAAAATGATCTGTATCAGAAGATGCGCGATCTTGGTCAAGATAAACCAAAATTCATTCTGCACGATGGTCCTCCATATGCCAATGGTGATATTCATATTGGTCACGCAGTTAATAAAATTCTTAAAGATATTATTCTTAAATCAAAAACATTAAGCGGTTTTGATACGCCTTTTGTACCGGGCTGGGACTGCCATGGTTTGCCTATTGAGCTACAAGTTGAGAAAAAGAAGGGCAAGCCGGGCAACAAAATTACAGCGGCAGAGTTTCGTGCGGCATGCCGTGTTTATGCTCAAAAACAAGTTGATGGACAACGCGAAGATTTTAAACGTCTTGGCATTATGGCTGAGTGGGATAATCCATACCTCACCATGAATTTTGATTTTGAAGCGGATATTATTCGTACTTTAAATGAAATTGTGAAACAAGGTCATTTACACAAAGGTGTCAAGCCCGTTCATTGGTGTGTTGATTGCGGCAGTGCTTTGGCTGAGGCCGAGGTGGAATATGAAGACAAAATGTCGCCTGCGATTGATGTACGTTTTTCTGTGGTTGATACCGCAGCATTTGAAGCGGCTACAAAGTCTACGGGCACGGGCAATATTAGTGTGCCGATTTGGACAACAACGCCGTGGACATTACCCGCTAACCAAGCAGTATCGTTGAACCCTGCCTACGATTATGTCGTGGTGCAAACAGCTGATGAACGATTGTTATTAGCTGAAGCACTATATGAATCTGCATTAGAACGTTACGGTATGTCAGGTGAAGTAGTTGCGCGCATTAAGGGTGAAGATGTTGAAGGTTTATTATTGCAACATCCATTTTATGACAAGCACGTACCTATTATTTTAGGCGACCATGTTACTGCTGAAGCCGGTACAGGTGCGGTTCATACTGCCCCCGGTCATGGTCAAGACGATTTCACAGTTGGTTTGAAGTATGACTTAGAAGTGTATAACCCAGTAGGTTCGAATGGTGTGTTTTTGCCTGATACTGAGATCTTTGCTGGTCAGTCTGTATTTAAAGCGAATCCTGCAGTGATTGAGTTGTTAGCTGAAAAAGGGGTGTTGTTGAAGCATATTGATATTCAACATAGTTACCCACATTGCTGGCGTCATAAAAGCCCGATCATTTTCCGTGCGACACCACAATGGTTTGTGAGCATGGATCAAAACGGTCTGCGTGATGCGGCACTGCAAGCAATTAAAGAAACTAACTGGATGCCTGAATGGGGTCAAAAACGTATTGAAGGTATGGTTGAAGGTCGCCCAGATTGGTGTGTCTCTCGTCAGCGTACTTGGGGTGTGCCGATACCGTTATTTGTACATAAAGAAACAGGTGAATTACATCCAAATACCCAAGTGATTATGGAAAATGTTGCGGATAAAGTAGAGCAACAAGGGATTGATGCGTGGTTTGAATCTGAATCATCTGATTGGCTGGCTGAAGATGCCGATAATTATGACAAAGTATCTGATACTTTAGATGTGTGGTTTGATTCAGGCGTATCTCATGCCTGTGTGTTAGCACGTCGAGACTATTTACAGCGCCCCGCAGATCTATATTTAGAAGGCAGTGATCAACATCGTGGTTGGTTTCAATCTTCATTAATTACATCAATTGCTTCAACAGGCGAAGCGCCGTATAAATCCGTATTAACCCATGGTTTTGTGGTTGATGCTAACGGCAAAAAAATGTCTAAATCAGTCGGTAATGTGGTTGCACCACAAAAAGTGGTCAATAATTTAGGTGCAGATATTATTCGTTTATGGACGGCTTCATCAGATTACAGCGGTGAAATGAGTGTGTCAGATGAGATCTTAAAACGCTCCGCAGATTCATATCGCCGCATTCGAAATACATCACGCTATTTATTATCAAATTTGTTTGATTTTAATCCTGCAACAGACTTGCTTGATGCTAAGGATATGTTGCCACTTGATTTATGGGCGGTTGATCGAGCCTATCAGTGCCAGCAAGATATTTTAGATGCGTATGAAACATATAACTTCCATGTAATTTATCAGAAAATCCATAACTTCTGTGCTCAAGAAATGGGTAGTTTATATTTAGATATCACTAAAGATCGCCAATATACAATGAAAGCAGATAGTGTAGCTCGTCGTTCAAGTCAAACAGCGATGTATAGAATTATTGAAGCATTAACGCGTTGGATGGCGCCTATTTTGAGTTTTACCGCGGATGAATTGTGGGATCATTTGCCGGGTGAGCGACCTGAATCTGTATTTTTGGATACATGGTATGAAGGACTTTCTCCATTAGCAGCTGATTCAAAATTTGATGATGCTTTCTGGGGTGAAATATTCACAGTACGTGATGCTATTTCCAAACAACTAGAGACGTTACGTGCCGATGGTCAGATCAAGGGCGGTTTAACGGCTGATGTAACACTTTATGCTGAACCTGAATTATTTGGAACACTTAATGCACTGAGTGATGAACTGAAATTTGTATTAATCACATCGAGTGCAGTGCTGCTACCAGCAACTGGTAAGCCAGCTGATGCGATAGAAAGTGGGGTCGAAGGTTTATCATTGCTATTAGCACCATCAGAAAATCAACGCTGTGATCGCTGTTGGCATCAAACCCCAGAAGTGGGTAAAGATAAAATACATCCAGAACTATGTGATCGTTGCATTGAAAATGTCGATGGCGAAGGCGAGAAGCGCGAGTTCGTTTAATGCTGAAATATTTAGGGTTGTCAGGCTTAGTTATCGTTTTAGATCAATTATCTAAATGGATTATTTCATCTTCATTTTCATTGCACGAAACACTGGCTGTTATGCCTTTTTTCAATTTAACTTTGGCACATAATACGGGGGCGGCATTTAGCTTTTTAGCTCAAGCAGGTGGATGGCAACGTTGGTTTTTTGTTGGTTTGACGACGGTGATCAGTATTGCCTTGTTTATTTGGCTTAAAAAACTGAGCACGCAAGCTAAATTAGAAGCTATAGCGATTAGCCTAATTTTAGGTGGTGCAATTGGTAACGTTATTGATCGTATCTATTATGGTTACGTGGTCGATTTTCTAGATTTTTATTACGGCACCGTACATTTTGCAGCTTTTAATATTGCTGACTCAGCGATTTGTATTGGTGCTGGACTATTGATTATAGATAGTTTTATTTCAAAACCTGAATCGGATAAAAAATCAGCATGAGCTTTTGCGATTTAGCATTAGATTGCGTGACAAAACTACAGCCTTATATTCCCGGTAAGCCTATTGAAGAATTAGAACGTGAGCTAGGTATTACCGATATAGTTAAACTGGCATCCAATGAAAATCCATCAGGTCCATCAGATAAAGTATTAGCGGCGCTCGCCCAAGCAAGTAAAGAGGTGACGCGTTACCCAGATGGTAATGGCTTTAGTTTAAAAGCGGCATTAGCTGATAAATATCAGTTAAGCACTGAGCAGATCACACTGGGAAATGGCTCAAATGATGTGTTAGAAATTATTGCCCGCGCTTTTGTTTCAAATACAGATGAGGTGATGTTCTCCCAATATGCCTTTGCGGTATATCCATTAGTCACGCAAGCCATTGGAGCTAAAGCTGTTATAGCGCCAGCACGCGACTATGGTCATGATTTGCAAGTGATGAGCACACTAATTAGTGAAAAAACAAAGCTAATATTTATTGCTAACCCTAATAACCCGACGGGCACACACCTTGCCGCGGATGAATTAGAGGCTTTTATTGCTCAAGTACCAAATACAATATTAGTTGTGCTAGATGAAGCCTATATTGAATATGGTGAACAGGCTGCTGATAGTGTTAGCTGGCTGAAGAAATATTCAAATTTAATTATTACGCGTACCTTTTCTAAAGCTTACGGTTTAGCCGGTTTGCGAGTGGGCTATGCTTTATCGCATCCTGAAGTAGCCGATTTAATCAATCGTATTCGCCAACCTTTTAATGTAAACAGCCTTGCCTTAGCGGCGGCAACTGTTGCTTTAAAAGATGATGATTATATTGTGAAAACGAAGCAATTAAATGATGCCGGTATGGCACAATTGATAGCTGGATTAAAAGCGCTTGGCTTAGAAAGTATTCCATCAAAAGGTAATTTTATTACCGTTGATGTGCAAAAAAATGGCGATGAAGTCTTTAGCGATTTATTGAAGCAAGGCGTTATTGTTCGTCCGGTCACTAATTACGGATTAGCAAAACATATTCGGGTGAGCATTGGTTTAGAATCTGAAAACCTACGTTTTCTTGATGCTTTGAAAGAGGTTTTATGATTAAACGATTAGCGATTATTGGCGTAGGCTTGATTGGCGGCTCACTTGCTTTAGCATTAAAAAAAGCAGGCGTTGTGGCAGAGGTTGTGGGTTATTCGCGAACCAAGAGTGTGCGTGATGAAGCCTTAGCCTTGGGCATTATTGACAGGGTGGCAACGAGCGTTGCAGATGCTGTCGAAAATGCTGATATGGTCTTTCTTGCTGTGCCGATGGCGGCGATGGAAACGGTGTTAGCTGAAATGACTGATCATCTCAGTGATACGGTGATTATTACCGATGGTGGTAGTGCCAAGGCACAAGTGGTTGATGTCGCAAGAAAAATATTAGGTGATAAGTTTAATCAGTTTGTTCCGGGGCACCCGATCGCGGGTACAGAGAAAAGTGGCCCAAGTGCGGCTTTTGCTGAGTTATATCAAAATCATCGAGTGGTATTAACACCCGTGACAGAAACGAATATTGATGCTTTAGAACATGTAAAAAAAATGTGGCAAAGCACGGGTGCAGAAGTATTTGAGATGAATATTGAACATCACGATGATGTATTGGCGGCGACCAGCCATTTACCTCATATCTTAGCTTTTAATTTAGTAGGCATGTTGGCGGAACGTGATGATTGTGATGAGGTGTTACGCTATGCAGCCGGTGGGTTTAAAGATTTTTCACGTATCGCATCAGGCGATGCGGTGATGTGGCGAGATATCTGCCTGACTAATAAAGATGCAATTTTAGAGTTATTAGAACAATATCAAAATGGCCTAACTCAATTGCAGCAGGCCATTGAAAAACAAGATGGTGAGACGTTAAAAACAGTATTTGAACGTGCTAAACAAGCACGCGATACGCGATTTAAAGATTAGCAATGGAGTTGATTTGTAGTGAGTAGTGAGTCTAAAAAGAATTATATCGTTCAGCCAGGCGGATATTTTAAAGGTAGTATTCGAGTACCGGGTGATAAATCAATTTCACATCGTTCAATTATGTTGGGCTCGCTTGCCGAGGGCACAACAAATGTCACAGGCTTTCTGGAAGGTGACGATGCGTTAGCAACCTTGGCATCATTTCGCGCAATGGGTGTGCAGATCGATGGGCCTAAAGATGGCAAGGTGGCTGTCCATGGTGTCGGTATGCATGGTCTAAAAGCACCTGAAAAAGATATTTACTTAGGAAATTCAGGAACTTCAATTCGATTATTAAGTGGTTTACTTGCTGGCCAGAAATTTGAAAGCACGCTGACAGGCGATAAGTCCTTATCAGGCAGGCCAATGAAAAGAGTGACCGATCCTTTAGCTTTAATGGGCGCAGAGATCGATAGCAATGAAGGCAAACCGCCACTAAAAATTAAAGCAACTAATAAATTAAAGGGCATTACTTATATGTTGCCGATGGCAAGTGCTCAGGTTAAATCGTGCATTCTACTGGCAGGCATGTATGCCGAAGGTAAAACAACTGTTACAGAACCTGCTCCGACACGTGATCATACTGAACGTATGTTGTCCGGTATGGGGTATAAAGTAGATGTGCAAGGTGATACGGTTTCTATTGAAGGTGGCGGTAAATTAACGGCAACCGATATTGATGTGCCTGCAGATATTTCATCAGCGACCTTTTTTATGGTCGGCGCTGCAATTTCTGAAGGTTCAGATCTAACTTTAACGCATGTCGGCATTAACCCTACACGCATCGGTGTGATTAATATTTTACGATTGATGGGTGCAGATATTACTTTATCAAATGAAAAAATGACAGGTGGTGAACCTGTCGCGGATATTCGAATTAAATATGCACCGCTAAAGGGTATTCAGATCCCCGAAGATCAAGTGCCATTGGCGATTGATGAATTCCCTGCATTATTCGTGGCTGCAGCCTGTGCTGAAGGACAAACAGTATTAACGGGTGCAGAAGAGTTACGGGTTAAAGAAAGCGATCGCATTCAAGCGATGGCAGATGGTTTGACGATATTAGGTATTGATGCACAATCAACTACGGATGGCATTATTATTAATGGTGGTGTGATTGGCTCAGGTGAAGTAGAAAGTCATGATGATCATCGTATTGCTATGTCATTTGCGATTGCAGGTTTGCAAGCCGGTGGATCCATTCAAATTAATGATTGTGCCAATGTGGCTACGTCATTCCCTAATTTCATTACTTTGGCACAACAAGTGGGCTTAGATATAGATGAAATCGATGAATAAAATACCCGTATTAACAATAGATGGCCCTAGTGGTTCAGGCAAAGGAACGATTGCGCAATTAGTAGCAAAAAAACTAGGCTGGCACTATTTAGACAGTGGAGCCATCTATCGCGTATTAGCGCAAGCAGCGATTAAACATGATATCGATCTGGCTGATGAAGCAAAATTAGCGGATATTGCCCGAGATTTAGATCTGGTCTTTTTATTGAAAGATGACGACTTAAAAGTCATGTTAGAAGGTGATGATGTCAGCACCATAATCCGCAGTGAGCAAGCGGGTAATGCGGCATCAAAAGTCGCTGCATTGCCATTAGTGCGGGCTGCGTTGCTCAATCGCCAACATGATTTTCGTCAAGCTCCCGGTTTAGTGACCGATGGTCGCGATATGGGAACAGTCGTCTTTCCAGATGCTGAGCATAAGGTTTATTTAACAGCAAGTGCCGAGGTACGAGCACAAAGACGATATAAGCAGTTGAAAGAAAAAGGAATTGAGAGTAATCTATCCGCCCTTGTTGCTGATATCTCTGAACGAGATGTGCGAGACAGTCAGCGTGAAGTAGCGCCTCTACGGCCTGCTACTGATGCATTAGAGCTAGATTCTAGCGCATTAGGTATAGAAGATGTATATAAACATATCATGGCAAAGTGCGGTGACATGTAATTTGGTACCTATACTATATAGATAGAATAGGTTTTTTTCACACCTGCCCCTCCTTCATAAGAGGTCAGGTATTTTTGAGCGGTTCCATCGCGTTTTAATGGATTGGAACTAAGGTAAATAATAATGAGCGAAAGCTTTGCGGATCTCTTTGAAGAGAGTTTAAATTCAACACCCATGCAAACAGGTAAAATTGTATCTGGCATGATAGTAAGTATTAGTTCTGATGTAGTAATGGTCAATGCTGGTTTAAAATCAGAAGGCGCTATTCCTGTAGAAGAATTCTATAATGAAAAAGGTGAGCTTACTGTAGAAGTAGGTGATTTGGTTGATGTTTCTTTAGAAACATTAGAAGATGGTTTTGGTGCAACACAACTATCACGTGAAAAAGCGAAAGCCGCTGAAGCGTGGATTACACTAGAACATGCGTTTGAAGAAAACGCTACAATCACAGGTGTTATTTCTGGTCGAGTTAAAGGTGGTTTCACTGTTGAGCTAGAAAACATTCGCGCCTTCTTACCTGGTTCATTAGTTGATGTTCGTCCATTACGTGACACATCACACTTAGAAGGCCAAGAACTTGAATTTAAACTTATTAAGTTAGATCGCCCTCGTAACAACATCGTTGTTTCTCGCCGTGCCATCATGGAAGCAGAAAACAGTGTTGAACGCGAAGCATTATTAGAAACGCTTGAAGAAGATAAAGTCGTTAAAGGTATCGTTAAAAACCTTACTGATTATGGTGCGTTTGTTGATCTTGGCGGTATTGATGGCCTATTACACATCACTGATATGGCTTGGAAACGCATCAAGCATCCATCTGAAGTTGTTACGATTGGTGACGAAATTGAAGTTCAAGTATTGAAATTTGATAAAGAAAAAGAACGTGTTTCTTTAGGTCTTAAACAAATGGGCGACGATCCTTGGAAAACAATTGCAAACAGCTACCCAGCAAGCAGCCGTATTCGCGGTAAAGTAACTAATATAGCTGACTATGGTTGTTTTGTTGAAATTGAAGATGGTGTTGAAGGTTTAGTTCACATGTCTGAAATGGATTGGACAAATAAAAATGTTCATCCATCTAAAATTGTGCAATTAGGTGATGAAGTTGATGTCATGGTATTAGATATTGATGCTGATCGCCGTCGTATTTCATTAGGTATGAAGCAGTGCAAATCTAACCCTTGGGAAGAGTTTGCAATGACACATAACAAAGGCGATAAAGTGTCTGGTTCAATTAAATCAATCACTGATTTTGGTGTATTCATTGGGCTTGATGGTGACATCGACGGTTTAATTCATCTTTCTGACCTTTCATGGGAAGAAGATAACGAAGACCTAATTCGTGATTATAAGAAAGGCGATAACCTTGAAGCAGTTGTATTGGCTATTGACCCTGAACGTGAACGTATTTCTTTGGGTATTAAGCAAATGCAAGATGACCCTTTCTCAGAATACATGGCTGCAAATCCACGTGGAACGATTGTTACAGGTAAAATATCAGAAGTTGATGCCCGTGGTGCAACAGTTGAATTAGCTGAAGGTGTTGAAGGTTACATCCGTGTTGCAGATATTGCTCAAGAACGTACTGAAGATGCAAGTAAAGTATTATCAGTAGGCGATGAGGTTGAAGCAAAATTCACTGGTGTTTCACGTAAAGATCGTAAGTTAACACTATCTATCAAAGCGAAAGATTCTCAAGAAGAGACAGAAGCGCTTAAAGAGTATTCAAATACTTCATCAGGTGGAGCCACTACATTGGGCGACTTACTGAAAGAAAAAATGAATCAAAAAGATAGTTAAGAAAAATTAAAATAAGCACCTGCAAGAATGTAGGTGCTTATTTTTTATAAAGATTAAGTGTATGCTTTAAGTGTAAATCTTAAGATGCGGACGCTAAGGAATATTAAAAATATGACAAAATCAGATTTAATCGAAAAGTTATCTGATCAGCAATCACTGTTAAATTATCGTGATGTTGAATTAGCTGTTAAATTAATGCTGGGTCAAATGAGTAGTAGCTTAGCAGGTGGAGAGCGTATTGAAATTCGAGGCTTCGGAAGCTTTACTTTGCATCATCGTCCACCACGTGTTGGCCGTAACCCTAAAAGCGGTGAATCGGTAGAATTGGGTGAAAAATATGTACCTCACTTTAAACCAGGAAAAGAATTACGCGAACGGGTTAATGCCGCTGCGGGTTTATAAGGACGTTAAAAACGTGGATATGGTATGAAATTCAGTCTGGAAGCAACGGACTTAAACCAGATATATTCTTATGATGACAATCAGATCATCATAAGCCCAGAAAAAAAGCATTATTCCCTACAATTAGGTACAAGCCTAATTGTCACTCCCGATCAAGTTATAAACGATGCAAAAATAGGCGATATAACAGATCTGTCAGATGAAAACATTTCCTTTCTCCAAAACCTAAAGCCCGAAATTATAATTCTCACTGCAGGCTCAACAGCCCATCGTCCTATATTTAATACTGCTATTAAATTGGCCGAAAAATCAATTGGTGTTGAATCGATGACATTAGGTGCGGCGAGCCGTACATACAATTTACTGGTGCTAGAAGGTAGGCGAGTTTTACTTGTAATATCACTTATTTGACCGGAATAAAGGAGAAAGTGGACGGGGTAAATTTTGTGATGCAGCTCATAATTCTTTATAAAAACAATATAAGCTAATGATATAGCAAGATTTCTCTTTTTACTTTTAAATAAAATGAATTATTCGGCTTGACCTTAAAGCTGCAAAACAGCACAATTAGCTTGTAATTATGTGGTAAATAAGGCAATTAACCTTACACAGTGTGGCAAATCCCTATACTTGATCTAGATCATGTAATTGGTATGAGCTTTGACTATTAACTAGTGTAAAATTTGTTGTGCTTTATTTAGGCGTGGTTGGAGTGGGGCGATAGTGCTTGAAATTCTATTTTATAGCGGTATTCGCAAAGTTTATTTATTGGAAAAGGTGTGGTCGCTATGCAAGCGGAACAGCAATATAGTTTTCAAATAGTCAAGTGGTTTGCCTATATGGCAGTGGTCTACTTGGTGGTAGGTACAGGAATAGGTGTATATATCGCCTCAGAATTGGCATGGCCAGTTTTGAACTTCGATAATCCATACATCAGTTTCGGCCGTTTACGTCCATTACATACCAATGCAGTTATATTTGCATTTGGTGGTTCAACGTTGATGGCAACAGCTTATTACATTGTACAACGTACATCGGGTGTACGTTTATGGAGTGATAAATTAGCATGGTTCACCTTCTGGGGCTGGAACCTTGTTATCGTCAGTGCTGTTATTACATTGCCTTTAGGTTTCACTCAATCAAAAGAATACGCTGAATTAGAATGGCCAATTGATATTTTAATTGCCGTTGTTTGGTTGGCATACAGCTTTAATTTCATCATGACGCTATCAATTCGAAAAGTTTCACATATCTATGTAGCCAACTGGTTCTTCTTGGCGATGATGATAATGATTACTTATTTACATGTGGTGAATAGTTTATCAATACCAGTAGAACTCTTTAAATCCTATTCAATTTTCTCTGGTGTACAAGATGCTATGATTCAATGGTGGTGGGGACATAATGCTGTTGGGTTCTTCTTGACGGCTGGTTTCTTAGGGATTATGTATTATTTTGTTCCTAAGCAAGCAAATCGCCCTGTTTATTCTTACCGTTTATCCGTTATTCATTTCTGGGCACTCACATTTGGTTATGTATGGTTAGGTGCACATCACCTTCAGTACACAGCATTGCCAGATTGGACAGGTTCATTAGGTGCGGCTATATCTTTGGCTATGATCATCCCATCATGGGGTGGCGCGATCAACGGTATGTTCACATTAAGTGGTGCATGGGATAAATTACGAACAGATTACATACTACGTTTCCTTATCGTGTCATTAGCATTTTATGCGATGTCAACATTTGAAGGACCAGTAATGGCGGCTAAAACAGTTAATGCTTTGTCTCATTACACTGACTGGACAATCGGTCATGTACATGCCGGTGCATTAGGTTGGGTAGCAATGGTTTCTATCGGTGCTATTTACCACATGGTTGAACGCCTTTGGGGAACACGAATTTGGTCTGTTAAGTTAGTGAACCTACATTTTTGGATGGCGACAATTGGTACAGCCGTTTACATCACTGCAATGTGGGTATCAGGCATCATGCAAGGCCTAATGTGGCGTGCATATGATGACTACGGTAACTTGGCTTATACTTTCGTTGAATCAGTTGCTCAAATGCATCCATACTATGCGATGCGAGCAGCAGGTGGTTTAATCTTCTGGCTTGGTGGTTGTATTATGTTGTTTAATATTACTGTAACTATTCGTAAAGCAATTGCTAACGAGTCTGCGAAATCAGCAGCCGTAGCTAACGCTGTTATTTAAGGAAACTGGCATGTCTGAACATAACTCAAATGAACCAGTATCTTTTCAAGAAAAGCTGGAAAAAAATATATTTGCCCTAGTATTGGCAATCGCTATGATTGTATCTGTTGGGGGGATTGTAGAAATTGTGCCTCTCTTCTATTTAGATACAACCTTTGAAGATGTGAATCATCCTGAATTTGAAGAGCTAAAAGGGGTTCGTCCCTATACAGCACTAGAATTAGCTGGTCGTGATATCTATCAACGTGAAGGCTGTTATTTATGCCATTCACAAATGATTCGTCCATTTCGCGATGAGAAAGATCGTTATGGCCATTATTCATTAGCTGTAGAGTCTAAGTATGATCACCCATTCCAATGGGGCTCTAAACGTACCGGTCCTGATTTGGCACGTGTTGGTGGCAAATATTCTGATGCTTGGCATAGACAGCATTTGCGCGCGCCACGTTCAGTTGTACCTGAATCAGTTATGCCAAATTATGTTTGGTTAGATGATGCTCATATCGATGGTACAGGCATGGAAAAACGTGTAAAAGCAATGCGAGTTTTAGGGGTGCCTTATTCAGATGAAGAAATTAAAGGCGCAGCAGCTTCAGTTGAAGGTAAAACGGAAATGGATGCAATAGTTGCCTATCTTCAAGTGCTAGGTACTATGATTAAATTTGAGCCGGGCAGAGATTATCGTGACTAAACTTCAAGAGTATTTTCATACTGATTGGAGTGCGATGACGGGTGCTGACTGGTTTGGTTTATTACTGACAGTAGTGGTTTTTATAATAATGGTTGTTGTTTATGTTTGGGTGCTTAATCCCAAGAATAAAGAAAGTATAGAATCACACCGCACCATGCTTTTAGACGAAAATGATATAAAATCGGAGAAATAAGATGGCAGATAACAAAGCTCAAGTGAAAGATACAGGCCATGTATGGGATGGGATTAAAGAACTAGATAATCCATGCCCGCGTTGGTGGCTAAATTCACTGTGGTTAAGTGGATTGCTGGTTGTTGTTTACTTTATCCTGTATCCATCTTTGCCATTAATAAATGACAGTACGAAAGGATTGTTAGGCTGGACACAGATCAATGAATATAAAGCTGATTTAGCAGAAGTTGAAAAAATTCGGAAACCGTTCGAAGATAAACTGGCTGCCATGAGTGTGAACGAAATCCTTACAGATCAAAAAATGCTTAATTATGCCATTGGTTCAAGTAAAGTGTTGTTTGGTGATAACTGTGCAGCGTGTCATGGCACGGGTGGTGCACCTGCTGAAGGTGCTGGTTATCCCAATCTTACTGATGATGATTGGTTATACGGCGGTTCAATTAATGAAATTCAAATGAGCATAGCTAAAGGACGAACAGGATCAATGCCTGCACATGCCAAATTGCTTAAAGCTGAAGAAGTTGATCAGCTAGTGAAGTTTGTAGTAAATAGCTCGAATGGAACGGCTACGGAAGCAGGTAAAGCTCTATATACATCGAAAGGTTGTTTTGCTTGTCATGGTGCTGATGCAAAAGGTGTAAAAATGATGGGTTCAGCTAACCTCACCGATAGAATATGGCGCTTTTCAGGTGATGAAGAGCAAATTCGTCACACCATTCTTCATGGCGTAAATGATGGTACTGATACCGAAACGCGCGTTGCGGTTATGCCTGCGTGGAGTGAAAGACTTGCCGTTATACTGCAGCTTACGGCAGATGCTATTGCAGATGATGAAGACCCAACTGAAATTGATTGGGAAGATGAATTAGAAGGTGATGAATCAGAACGATTGACGGAAACAGAAATTAAAAAATTAGCTGTTTATGTTCACCAGTTTGGTGGCGGTCAATAATATAAACTATAAGATATAGCTCGAATTTCTATAGAGTTTGGAGATAATTATGAATGTAGATTGGGTTTCAGTTTCCGTAATTTTAAGTGTGATTGCAATGATTGTTGGGCTTGCTTATTTTGCTCGATATGCACTAAAACATATTAATGAAGATAAATCTGACGATTAGGTGTCTCATTTAGTTTGAAAAAGCCGGCAGTATGCCGGCTTTTTTATTGGACCATTTTATTATTAATTTAAAATTAGCAAATACTAATATTAAGGGTAAGTGCTATAATAAAATTTGCTTAAAATATGCCGGAAATAAGTTATGAATGAAGAAACAAATAAAACTATAGATAATGTAGATGATATCTATGAAGAAGTTGCTGAATGGCACATTAATGTAGGTGGCATAAAAATTGTTGCAAAACGGCTAGCAGGTCGTTTCCGAACATTAAAGTGGTTGGGCATGTCCATTTGGTCTCTTTTTTTCTTAGGGCCATATCTTCGTTGGAATGACTCACAAGCTATTTTATTTGATCTTCCAAATCGTCAATTTAATATTTTTAATATTGTTATCTATCCACAAGATATTTGGATGTTATCACTGACCTTACTCTTTTTTGCCATTTTATTAGCCGTGGTGACCAGTGTCGCAGGACGCGTATTTTGTGGCTTCTTTTGCTTTCAAACAGTCTGGACAGATATCTTTACTTTTATAGAAGGTAAAATTGAGGGTAATACACCTCAAAAGGCAATGAAGTTTAATAATGCGCCGTGGACGACAAATAAGTTGAGTCGTAAAGTACTAAAGCATACGTTGTGGTTGTTAATTGCGCTATTAACAGGAATTTCGTTTGTTGCTTGGTTTACTGATGCATTCCAGTTATGGAAAGATTTATTTACTTTTCAAGCTCCACTTTTTGCCTATATTATTATTGCTGCATTTGTCGGCGGAACCTATGTTTTTGCCGGATTTATGCGTGAACAAATGTGTTTTTGGCTTTGTCCATATGCTCGCTTGCAGGGCGTAATGTATGATCAAGATACCATTCTGCCATCCTACGATGCTGAACGTGGTGAGCCGCGTGGTCGAATAAGGAAGGGGCAAGAACAGTCATCTAAAGGAAGCTGTGTCGACTGTAATGTCTGTGTTGCTGTATGCCCCACGGGGATAGATATAAGAAAAGGGCAACAAGAAGGTTGTATAACCTGTGGTTTATGCATTGATGCCTGTGACAGTATAATGGATAAGGTTAATCAACCACGTGGTTTAATTCGTTACGCATCGTATAAAGAATTACACCATAACGCAAAATCTATACCCCTCTATAAACGTTTTCGAATCTATGTTTATGGCTTGATTATGCTAGGAGCATTATCCGGCATAGCTTATGGCTTTTTAAATCTATCACCTACAGAATTTAAAGTGGTTCATGAACGACAACCTTTATTTGTACGACTCAGTGATGGCTCTATTCAAAATAAATATACAGTTAAAGTTCTGAATAAAACTAAAAATCCGATCACAATTAATTTCTATATTGAGGGATTAGAAGGTGCCGAGTTGCATGAATTAACTGAAATGACGGTAGAGCCAGGTGAAGTCATTCCTGTTACTGCGTTGGTTAAGGTTCCTGAAAATAAGGTGACCTCTGATCTTGTTCCAATTATCTTTAAGGGCAAAGTGGCTGATTCAGACCTAACCGTAGAATATAAAAGTATGTTTATGGGGCCAAAAGCAAAATGAGTATTTCGCAAAGTAACAAACAAGCGTTAAAAAACCCGTGGGTGCTCGGGATCATATTATTTGTTTTGACCTTTTTAACCGCCAATGCGATTTTTATTTATTTAGCCTTTGAATCACCGCCTAATTTAGTTGATAAGAATTTTTATGAAAATGGTAAAAATTATGAAGATATTCAAGCTCAAATTGATGCACAAAAGGCGCTTGGTTGGACTGGATCACTATTTATACCAAAAACTACTAGGGTGAACCAATCTCAATCGTATGAGATATTAATACAGGGCAAAAACTCTACAGCACTATCACTTGATTCGGTGATACTAAAAGCGTATCGACCCTCTGATGCCCGTGCAGATTTTACTGAAACTATGCAAAATATTAAGCCGGGAATATATCGGGCAGAGATAAGTTTTCATTTGCCAGGAAGGTGGTTGTTAGTGGTTGAAGCTAAGCAGGGTGATAAGGAATTTGTGCTAACAAAGCAAGTAAATATCAAGCCTTAAAGTCACGCTGTTAATGATATTTGAGTAATATAATTTTGACTACAAGCTGTTATCATTGTGGATTACCTGTTCAACAAGAAGGTAGTTTTTCAGCTGAAGTAGCAGATGAAGAACGAGAGTTTTGCTGTTACGGTTGCCAAACTGTTTGTAAGACAATTTATGACTCGGGCTTACAAGGTTTTTATCAAAAAACATCTGAAGAAACAGTCTTAACGCCCCCACCTAAGCTATCAGCAGAATTGTCATCTTATGATTTGGATGAAGTGCAAGCTGATTATGTTGATATAAATTCTGAAATACGGACAATTCATTTACTTGTTGAAGGTATCCACTGTGCGGCTTGTGTTTGGTTAATTGAAAATGCACTATCCAAGCAAACTGGCATCATCAAGGCAGAAGCTAACTTAACGGCAAAGCGATTGCGGCTTACCTGGAATAATGGTGAGCTTGCATTATCAACTGTATTGCAAACTCTTGGTAATATCGGTTATGCCGCTATTCCCTTTGATCCTGAAACTGCGGAAGGTATTTTAGCCAGGAAACATCGTGGCTTACTTTATCGAATGGCATTTGCTGGCTTTGCGATGATGAATCTATTGTGGATCTCCATTGCCTTGTATTCAGGAGCAGATCAGGGTGAATTTAGAAATTGGTTTCATTGGATTGGCTTTTTAATTGCTACGCCCACATTATTTTATGCTGGATTTCCGTTTCTACGAAATGCCTTGTTAGGTTTAAAACGTCGATATTTAACCATGGATTTACCGATTGCAATTGGTGCTACTGCGACCTATGCCTATTCAAGCTATATAACGTTTACAGGATCACTCCATGGTGATGTTTATTTTGATACGGTAGTCAATTTCTTATTTGTCATTTTAGTTGGACGTTATCTTGAGGCGATATCTAAACGTGAGGCGTTATCAGCCACTACTCGATTATTAGAATTACAGCCAAAATTAGCAACAATTGTCACTGCACAAGGTACTGAAGTTGTCCCTATTCGTTCGGTAATGGTGGGTGATTTAATCCTGGTTAAGCCTGGCGAAAAAATCCCCGTTGATGGTGTTTTAGTCGACGGACAAAGTGCTGTAGATGAATCTATGTTAACAGGTGAGTCGATACCTGTTGTCAAAACAGTTGATGATAAAGTGGTTGCAGGTAGCATCAATGGTGAGGGTGCTTTTACCGTCGTAGCACAGCAGGTTTTACGTAATACGGCGCTTGCTAAGATTGTGGGTTTAATGGAGGACGCCCAAGCTTCTAAAGCACCTATTCAGTGCACCGCCGATAAAATTGTGCCTTGGTTTGTAGTGGTCACTTTATCACTAGCATGCATCACCTTTTTCTATTGGTTGCAATTTGATTTTGAAAAGGCATTATTAGCGGCAACATCAGTACTTATTATCACGTGCCCCTGTGCTTTTGGCTTAGCCACGCCAATGTCAGTTGCGGTAGCCACTGGCGTGGGAGCCCAAAATGGAATTCTTATTAAACAAGGTGCAGCCTTGGAGGCGTTATCGAAAGTAACGCAGTTTGTTTTTGATAAAACGGGCACACTGACACAAGGAGAATTACGTGTTGTAGCCACCGAAACGATATCAACAATGACAGAGGAAGAATTAATAGCACTTGCCGCCTCAATAGAAAGTCATTCTGAACACGGAATAGCTAAAGCAATAATAAATGAAGCAAAGTCTAGGGGGCTAGCCCTGTCGACAATTACCGGCTTTGTCTCAACACCAGGCCAAGGTGTGCAAGCTTATATCAATGAAAAACAGTTTGTTGTCGGCACAGCTCGTTGGCTGAGAGAGAAATATATAACTATCGATATGCAATGGAAGCAGCAACAAGACAAATTTGAGAATAAAGGTATTAGCTGTGTATTTATTGCTGGTGAGAGTAAAGTTCTCGGCATAATTGGCTTGGCAGATCAACTGCGTAAAGATGCCATAAAAACAGTGACTTCACTGCAACAACACGATATAGCCGTCACCGTAATAAGTGGTGATAAAGAAGCGGTTGTAAATGCTATAACAGCAGAGTTGGGAAATATTACGCGTTATGCCCAAGTCTTGCCAGCTGACAAATCTCAACTAGTCAGAAATTTACAACAAAATAATGTCGTTGCAATGGTGGGCGATGGGGTCAATGATGCACCGGCGTTAATTCAAGCAGATGTTGCCATTGCATTAGCATCAGGTACCGATGTATCAATTGAAAGTGCAGAAATTATATTGAGTCATAACGAGCTATACAAAGTCGCCGAAGCTAAAAAATTAGCCGACCAAACCTTGCGAACAATTAAACAAAACATTGCGATTTCAATAACGTACAACATCATTATGGTGCCTATAGCTATGATGGCATTAGTGAGCCCGCTAGTTGCAGCGTTAACGATGCCAATTAGCTCACTGTTAGTGATTGGAAATGCTGTTAGAATTAAGCATTGTGTAAAATTTAAATAGCACTAATATTTTCTTATAAATCAGGCATAAAAAGCATGAAGCTTTCCTCAAAAGTTATTTTTCTAAATTCTTGATTGATTTGGTATGATATTAGCATATAATTTAGTTATGATTTCTAAAGGTTGGATAAGTTAAATGGATGTTATCTATGGTTTGTTACCCGGAATGTTATTGCTTGGCATTATTGCAGTAGTGATCTTCTTTTGGGCAGTAAAAAATGGTCAATATGAGGATATGGATGGCGCTGCAAATCGAATATTAATGGAGTCAGATCAAAACAAAGATGAAAGTGACAATGACGATGAAAAATAGTAGGTTTTTTCTATTAGTTTTAATGCTGTGTTCATCTGTTGCTCAATCAGATCACCACATAAAAATAGGAATGACAGCAGCATTGAGCGGAGCGAGTGCAGAGCTTGGTTCAAATATGTGTGCAGGTATCGAGAGTTATTTTTCTGAGGTGAATAAACAGGGTGGTATAAACGGTAGATTAGTTGAACTCATAGTCAAAGATGACGGTTATGAACCGGTACGCGCGGCAGAAAATATGCGTGCATTAATCGATCAAGAAGATGTATTAGCCATCATTGGAAACGTGGGAACGCCCACAGCTATTGTTACCGTACCGATCGCAAAACAAAAGAAAATATTATTATTTGGTGCTTTCTCTGGTGGTGGTGTGCTGAGACCAGAAACAGTCAGCCGCTACATCATAAATTATCGATCAAGTTACGACGAAGAAACAGCAGAAATGATCAAAGGTTTATTACAAGTTGGGATTGACCCTAAAAAAATTGGTTTTTTTACACAAGCTGATGGCTATGGAGATACAGTTTATCGAGGTGCAGTGAGTGCACTACATAAATCCGGGTTTGAAGACACAGACCAATTAGTTCACGGGCGTTATACCCGTAATACCTTGAATGTTGAAAATGCGGTTGCAGCGGTGTTAGATGAAACTATCGAGCCTAAGGTGATTATTCTAGCAGCGGATTATAAAGCTTCTGCTAAATTCATTAAATTAGTAAAACAAGAAATACCCGATATGATATTTCTAAATCTTTCGTTTGTGGGAAGTTATGCATTGAAAGAAGCACTTGGCGATGATGCTGATAATATCATTATCACACAAGTTGTACCTAGCCTAGATTCAATATTACCAATTATTGAGGAGTACTTAGCGGCATTGAAACAGTACAAGCCGAATTTACGTGCTAATTTTGTATCGTTAGAAGGTTTTATTGTGGCAAAGATATTTCACACTGGCTTACTTAATATTGAAGAAGAGATCACTAAGGAAAGTATTATAGACGGCATAGAAGCTATAAATGAGATTGATATTGGCTTGGGTGAACAGATTTACTATGATAAGCAAGATCACCAAGCCATAAATAATGTGTGGCTCACCTGTTTTTGTGAAGGAAAGCTGAAACAGTTTGATTGGAAAATGTTACAAGAAAAAATGGATGTAGAACAGTGAATCAAAAGGACAAACATGTATAAGAGCTGGAGTATTAAACGCTTACTCCAGTTGTGGTCTGTTGTTACCCTTGTTGCGATTATTTTGATTGCATCACTAGCAATATATAGTAATGAGTTTTTTGCTAGCACGCAGAAAAACTTAACGCAGCATATTTTGCCAATAGAAAATGCAAGCCGACAAATTAGTAGTGCAGTGGCATCCTTTATTGCTAGACAAGAGGAAATGTTGACATCTACATCATTAGATGGGCTTGAGCATTTGGATTCTAGGAAACGGTTAGAAACCTACTTTTCTCAAAACTGGAAACAAATAACTGATTCAGTGGCGGGTAGTGAACAAGGAATAAAAATAACAGATTCTCTCCATCAATACTATGAGCAGTTTTTAGAAGTTGATGACCAACTATTAGAGCTTGTTAAGCATCACCATCGCACACAGATTCGAATGGATGAACAAATAAAGAAAACCGAAAAATTAGCTCAACAAATTCAGAACGATGTTGAATTTATATCAGGTCGCATTAATTTACAGCTTAGTCGGGCAAAACGTGAGGCTAGATTATCTCTTTTAAATGATGATTATTTGGATAACAACAATAAGCTTGACGACCAATATTCAATTCAGCAATTAAGTCATACTTTGGGCTTAAACACCTTGAGGGTGACAAATATTGCTCAAAAAATCATACTGGCAAAGAGCATCGATAGCTTGGTTGGTCTTCGAGGCAATGATATTCAACAATATGAATCTATACTAGCGCTCAATATTGCACAACTAAAGAATTATATCTCCGATCAGTCGAAATTATTGTCTAAGACCAAAGAGTTAGAAAAAGATGTTAAAAGTTTGCTTTCTACAGTGATAGAAGAGCAATACTCTATTTATCATCTTCGTTTTAATCAATTAGAAAATAATCAACTACTCACCACAGGACAGAAAAAATCAATATCAGTGTTAGAAGTTGTTATGGCAAAGCTTGAGCAACTTTCTCTATTGGTGAGCGATCAAAGTTTAAGGGCGGTTACGCGTTCAGCCCAAGTTGCGGAAACGGCGCGTTGGTCAATACTTTTATTAGGTCTAATGATTATACTGGGCATGTTTGCTTTTATTCGTGCAATGTCAAAAGGCATTAATGCCTCTTTAGCAGATGTTCGTAGCGCAATGCACGCACTATCATCGAAAAAATTTGATACACGCTTAGCAGTGACTGAGGGTAATAATGAATTTTCAGTATTAGCTGAAGATTTTAATAAATTTGCTAATAATAATCAGTTGTTAATTGAAGACTTAGCTGAGGCAAGAGATTCCATACAAAGTCGAGAGCAACATATCAGTACAATATTAAGTGGTGTACCTGAAGCTATTTTAACCTTGTCATCAAATGGTGAAATTCAATCATCTAATCCAGCAGCTGAGAAGGTATTAAAAGCCAGTAATGATGTTTTGGTCGGATTAAAACTGACCCGTTTTTTTGCGGGAGATCAATCAATATTTACATTGGAAGATTTACAGAGACAACTACAAGATAGTCACGAATTCGAAGGTCTTGATTACAATAACCAGCCTTTTTCAATGTGGATATCCTTAAATTCTATTGCGAACGAAAAAGAAAATTTATGGGTGTGTGTGATTTCAGATATTACGGCTTGGAAGAATGCTGAACAGAATCTAAAAACAACCAGTTCTGAACTTGATGCAATATTAGAAAATGCGATGGTAGGTATTACTCTAATTAAAGATAGAGTTATTATTAGAGTGAATAGCAAATTTGAAGAGATCTTTAGGTGCGAGCGCGCAGCCATTGAAGGGTATTCATCTCGTAAAATATATCCAACAGATGAAATATATCAAAATCTAGGCGATGAAGGCTACAAGGTATTAGCTCAAGGGGAAAATTATATAAGTGAAATCCGTCTTCTGCGGCAAGATGGAGATATGTTTTGGGGAATGATGTCTGGTAAGGCCATTGATGCGAACGATCCAAAAGCAGGCTCGATTTGGTTGTTTGAAGATATCACGGAGCAACGAGAGAAAGATGAAAAATTACTTAAATTGGCTAGTATTGACTCTTTAACAGGCTTGCCTAATCGAGGTGTATTTAATGACCGTTTAGAACACGCTATTCATCAATCCCATCGAAAAGCAGTGCGTTTAGCTGTTTTCTTCCTTGATTTAGATCGCTTTAAGCATATTAATGATTCACTAGGTCACAAGGCTGGGGATAACTTACTTTGTGAAGTTGCCAATAGATTGAAGCAATGTGTGAGAGAAGGTGATACGGTTGCACGCTTAGGCGGGGACGAATTCACGTTGATTTTGGAAGATATTCGCTCGATACAATTTGTTGCGAAGGTTGCCGACAAAGTCTTAGACGTTATATCGCAGAGTTATACTATTGATGATACAGACGTAAGTATTAGCCCTAGTATTGGCATTAGTCTTTATCCTGCAGATGGTCAAGATTCAGATGTATTACTGAGAAATGCTGATGCGGCTATGTATCACGCAAAAGAAAGTGGTCGAAATAATTTTCAATTTTATTCTGCTGAAATGAATGCTCAAGCTGCAGAACGCCTTGCTATGCAAACAAGCTTGCGAAGAGCCGCTGAACAAAATGAGTTTTATCTTGATTTTCAACCCCAGATAAATTTAAAAACAGGAAAAATATCAGGGGCAGAAGCTTTATTACGGTGGAATAGTTCAGAATGGGGACAAGTCTCACCCTTCCAATTCATCCCTATTTTAGAAGACACAGGGCTAATAACTAGTGTGGGAGAAAGAGTATTAAGACAGGCATGTGAAGCTTTTCTTGAGTTAAAAGATGAATTAGAACCTGACTTTCAAATAGCTGTTAATCTATCTGGCCGACAATTTAGTGGGGGGAAATTAGCATCTATGGTTAGGGATTTATTAGAAGAACTCAACATGCCCGCCCAGCATCTTGAGTTAGAAATCACAGAAAACATATTGATGGATGACACACATTTAGCTGTCTCAACATTAGATGAATTAAGTAATTTAGGTATTAGCTTAGCTATTGATGATTTTGGTACGGGCTATTCATCACTCTCTTATTTAAAACAGTTTCCATTAGATGTATTAAAAATTGATCGGAGTTTTGTACGAGACATAAATGACGATGCTGATGATGCCGCCATTGTTGATGCGGTTTTGGCTATGTCACGCAGATTAAATTTAGAGGTGGTTGCTGAGGGTGTTGAAACTGTAGAACAATTAAAATTCTTACAAACACATGGTTGCCCAAGGGTGCAGGGCTATTATTTTAGTAAACCACTTAGCCTCGATGATTTTAGAGCCTTTGTAAGGCAAGACATTTCAGCAAAAATACCCTAAAGAGCTTTACACACTTACTCTCGGGGTGAAATTAGTTGATATTGCAGAATAGTTTTTTCACTATCATTTAAATAAATAGTGAGCCCTAAAGTAGAATATTGCCATATTTCAGTATTGTTATTTTCGGGGTCCCGTATTACTGAATCTGTAAAACCAAAACGATGAAGCACCATTTCTTTATTTAATCTTACTGTAGGAATATAGGTTATAGCACTGACGGTAGCGTTAACTAGTGTTGCATTATCCTTATTGCTAAGTTGGTATTGATGCGCACCGCTAGGCTGTAATCTAGCCTCGGTAGCACGTGATTTCATGTTTTCTATCTCCTCTGCATTTACCCTTAAATTTAGCACTAATTTAGCGGATAATCCGCCCATATTAATGCTGTTAAAAAAAGCTTCAACAGTCGACTCTTTACCTGCTTGGGTAAAGATGGATGTGTGGCCGTATTGATGAAAAGATTGTTGTGCTTGTTGATAATTGGTTTGACCAAGATGAATATTAAACACACTAACTTGGCCATCAGGCATTAATTCTATTTCCCACGGCATAGGCGCGCTGGCTTGCTTGGATGGAATAAGCAGCATTGCAAAAATAGCGGCAATAGTGAGAACCAGCCCGATAAGAAATTTTTTCATTTATTGATATTACCTATTTTGTTTGTAACCAGAATGTGACGGGGCCATCATTAGTCAATGAAACTTGCATATCAGCACCGAATTCCCCAGTCTGAACATGTGGATATAATTGACTAGCTTGATCGCAAAAATAATCAAATAATTGTAAGCCTAAGTCAGGCGAAGCCGCGGGTGTGAAGCTGGGCCGCATACCTTTTTTTGTATCTGCTGCTAAAGTAAATTGGGGGACAAGTAGCAGGTCACCTTTTATATCTTGCAACGAAAGGTTCATTTTATCATTGTCGTCACTAAAAATACGGTAAGCTAACAATCGTTTTAATAATTTATCTGCCTGTATAGTTGTGTCTTCTTTCTCTATACCAATGAGCACGAGTAGACCTTGCTTGATAGCCGCTATTTCAACATTATCGACCACGACATTAGCATATCGCACTCGTTGCAGTAATCCGATCATGCTAATGAAGTATTATCAGGTTCAAGTCGTTTAGCCATTGTACGTGTTGCTTTGACTAAGGCATTAATAAGTGCCGGCTCACCAGCAGCATGGCCCGCCATAGGCACGATGGCCAGCTCAGCTTCTGGCCATGCCTGATACAACTGCCATGATTGTTGCATGGGGCAGACAATGTCATAGCGACCGTGAATAATCATGGTCGGTATCGTTCGAATACACTCAATATTATCTAAAATTGGATTATCAGCAATAAAACACGCATTAAGTGCAAAATGTAGTTGGATGCGAGAATGGGCTAAAGGGCCAATCTCATGTGATGGATCAGGCTTATATTCATGATCACGCAGTGTAACAATAGTGCCCTCCCACGCTTGTAATAACTTTGCCGCTGCCATTTGGTGTAATTCATCAACAGCGGTTAATTGTTGATAATAGGATTCTAATGGTGATTGCTGATCGGCTTCGGGTAAATGATGCACTAAATTTTGCCATGCATCAGGAAACAGTCTCGATGCGCCCCCCTCGGCGTAGACCCAATCAATATCTTGCTGACGACCAAGAAATACGCCTCTTAAAATCATCGCAAGTACATTATGTGGGTGTTGTTGCGCATAACATAAAGCTAATGTTGCTCCCCAAGAACCACCAAAAATAAGCCAGCGATCAATATTCAATGATTGGCGAATAGTCTCCATATCGTTGATTAGAAATTGCGTGGAATTATTCTCTAATTCACCATGGGGTAATGAGCGACCACAGCCGCGTTGGTCAAATAAAATGATGCGATAGATGTCCGGGTCGAAATAACGGCGATGCTGGCTGCGGCAACCTGAACCGGGTCCGCCATGTAAAAAGACAATTGGAAGTCCATGTGGGTTGCCACATTCTTCCATATAAATTTGATGTTGTTGCCCATTTTCCAATGTTTCCATTAAAATTTGATGTGTCTGGTAGGGCTCTATATCAGGATATAATGAAAACATGTTTAGACTCATTTCAACTCAGATTAAAACAATAATGGTAATTATGGTGCTATTGCGAGAAAATATACACTAAAGATTATATTTTAGGGTTAATAATGAATTTGCACGAATTTCAGGCAAAACAGCTTTTTAATCGCTATGACATACCAACACCACAAGGGCAGGTAGTGACTAGCGGATCACAAGCGCGTCAAGCGGCAGAACAATTAGGCGGTGAACGTTGGGTTGTAAAAGCACAAGTACATGCAGGTGGACGCGGTAAAGCAGGTGGCGTGAAAGTAGTGGATGCATTAGATGATGTAGCTAATGAAGCTTATGATTTATTAGGTAAGCGCTTAGTAACACATCAAACGTCGGCAGAAGGTTTACCTATTAATCAAATATTAGTTGAGCAACCAACCGATATTCAGCGCGAACTATATTTAGCGGTATTAGTTGATCGTGTAAGCCAACAAGTTGTATTTATGGTCTCAGCACAAGGTGGAATGGATATTGAAGCCGTGGCCGCAGAGACACCCGATGAGATCTTGAATGTTTATGTCGATCCTGTTGTCGGTCTAAAATCATATCAATGTCGACGTGTTGGTTTCTTTTTAGGGCTAACGGGTAGCGCATTCAAACAGCTTGAAAGTGTTATGCAAGCTTTGTATCGCTTGTTTACTGAAAATGATGCCAGTTTGGTTGAAATTAATCCCTTGGTTGTGACGAGTGAAAATGAGCTGATAGCGGTCGATGCTAAATTAAATTTAGATGATAATGCCTTATTTAGACATGCAGAATTATCAGCGATGTTTGATCCTGCGCAAGAAGATGAAGCGGAAGTGGTGGCTCAGCAGTACGGCCTTAATTATATTTCTCTTGATGGCGAAGTCGCCTGCATGGTCAATGGTGCCGGTCTAGCGATGGCGACAATGGATTTAATTCAAAGCCAAGGTGGCCAACCGGCCAACTTCTTAGATGTGGGCGGAGGCACTACACCAGATCGGGTGGCAGAAGCTTTTAAGTTGATACTTTCTGATAAAAAAGTGAAATCTATTTTAGTTAATATTTTTGGTGGAATTGTACGTTGTGATCTAATAGCTGAAGGCATTATTCAAGCGGCTAAAGATGTGGGTTTATCGTTACCTGTTGTTGTGCGCTTAGAAGGAACTAATGCGGAAAGAGGGCGTGAATTATTAGCAGAAAGCGGCATGAATTTACATGCGGCACAAGATTTAACCGATGCAGCAAAAAAAGCAGTGTTAGCGGCTAAGGAGGGTTCACTATGAGTATTTTAGTGAATAAAAAAACACGTGTTATTTGCCAAGGGTTTACGGGCAAGCAAGGGACGTTTCATTCAGAGCAAGCGATTGCTTATGGCACCCATTTTGTGGGTGGCGTAACGCCAGGAAAAGGTGGTCAACTGCATCTCGATTTACCTGTTTTTAATACGGTTCATTATGCTGTAGAAGAAACTGGTGCTAATGCAACGATGATCTATGTGCCGGCCGCCTTTGCGGCAGATGCGATTTTAGAGGCTGCAGATGCAGGCATTAAAGTGATTGCCTGTATTACAGAAGGTATTCCGGTGCAAGATATGTTGCGGGTAAAACATGCTTTAAAACATTCTGATTCGTATTTAATTGGCCCCAATTGCCCTGGAATAATCACACCAGGAGAATGTAAAATGGGTATTATGCCCGGCTCCATTCATTTGCCCGGTAAAATAGGTATTGTGTCTCGCTCGGGTACGCTTACCTATGAAGCGGTACATCAAACGACTTTAAATGGTTTAGGACAAAGTACCTGTGTTGGCATTGGTGGCGATCCTATCCACGGTATGAACTTTATTGAATGTTTAGAAATGTTTGAAAAAGATCCTCAAACGGAAGGTATTGTGATGGTAGGTGAAATTGGTGGGCAGGCAGAAGAAGATGCCGCCGAGTATATTCGCCAACATGTCAGCAAACCTGTTGTCGCTTATATTGCTGGGTTAACGGCGCCTAAAGGAAAGCGTATGGGTCATGCAGGCGCCATCATCAGTGGTGGACAAGGTACGGCAGAAGCAAAATTGGCCGCTCTAGCGGATGCAGGAGTGCATATCGCTCGTTCGCCGGCAGAAATGGGTGACCGAATTCTTGCAGCGATGGGTAGCGACTAAGTTATGGCTAATGATTTTTGTCTGATTATGGGACAAATAAATCCTGTAGTGGGTGATGTTTCAGGCAATGTCAAAAGAATTATTAAGGCGGCACGGCAAGCAGAACAACAATTTAATGCTGATTTGATTATTTTCCCGGAATTGACCTTAACAGGTTATCCACCAGAAGATTTGTTACTCAGACCGGGCTTAATTAAGCGTGTGAATAAAGGCTTAAAAAAACTAAAAAAGAAAATCAATTCAGTGGCCGTACTTGTTGGTCACCCATCAGGTACGCCGGGGAAAGAATTATATAATGCTGCATCTTTAATTGCTGATGGCCAATGTTTGGCTACCTATCGCAAACAAGTGCTCCCTAATTACAGTGTGTTTGATGAAAAACGCTATTTTATTGAGGGTGTTGAACCCTGTGTAGTGGAATATAAAAACATTAAATTTGGCATTACTATTTGTGAAGATATTTGGTTTACAGCGCCAGCGGCTCAATCAGCAGAGGCGGGGGCAGAAGTTATTCTTAATCTGAATGCATCGCCTTTTCGACAAGGTAAGTGGCAACTGCGTGAAACAGAATTACAACAACGCGTGGGTGAGACCGGATTACCTATTGTCTATGTTAACCAAGTAGGTGGGCAAGACGAACTAGTGTTTGATGGTGGATCGTTTGCACTAGATGCTAATGGTGAGAAAGTGGCACATGCACCTAAATGGCAACAAGGGCTATTTCCTATCAAAATACATCGAGAATCAAATCAGATTTTGTCTTTACAGGGTGAAGTGGCGTCACCGCAAGGTGATTTGGAAATGGTTTATCAAGCATTGGTGTGTGGCTTGCGCGATTATGTTAACAAAAACCATTTTTCTAGCGTTATTCTTGGTTTGTCGGGTGGTATTGATTCGGCATTAACCTTAGCATTAGCCGTTGATGCCTTAGGCGCTGAAAAAGTAAAAACAATTATGATGCCGTCGCAATACACCGCACAAATAAGTCTTGATGATGCACAGGACATGGCAGAACGCTTAGGCGTTGGACACAGTGTCATTGCTATCGACTCGTTGTTTGAACACTTTGTTGATACCTTGGCCGATCAATTTGAAGGTAGGCCGGTTGATAGTACTGAAGAGAATATACAAGCGCGTATTCGTGGTGTGATCTTGATGGCTGTTTCAAATAAAAGTGGTGCGATGGTGTTGTCGACAGGTAACAAGAGTGAAATGGCAGTGGGCTACTCTACATTATATGGCGATATGGCCGGTGGCTTTTCACCTCTTAAGGATGTTTATAAGACCTTGGTTTATCAGCTAGCGGAATATCGTAATAACATAACGGAGATAATTCCTCCCAGAATCATCACGCGACCGCCGTCAGCAGAATTAGCGCCAGATCAACTTGATCAAGATAGTCTGCCTGCATATGATATCTTGGATGAAATTTTAGAGCGGTATATAGCACAAGATTGGTGTTTTGAAGACTTGGTAGAAGCAGGAAACAATGCTGAATTGGTTGCAAAAGTAATCAGCATGGTTGACCGCAATGAATATAAACGTCGTCAAGCACCGCCGGGAATACGCATTACAGATCGTGCATTTGGTCGAGATAGGCGGTATCCTATAACATCAGGCTATGCAGTTAAAGCAATAATAGAATAAGGATAAAAAAATGAAAAAAATTGAAGCGATAATAAAGCCTTTTAAACTTGATGATGTTCGTGAAGCATTATCTGATATTGGTGTTACAGGCTTAACTGTTTCAGAAGTAAAAGGCTTTGGTCGACAAAAGGGACACACAGAGCTTTATCGTGGTGCTGAATATGTGGTTGATTTTTTACCTAAACTGAAATTAGAGATTGTTATTGCCGATGATCAGCTTGATAGCTGTGTTCAAACAATTATAAAAGCAGCCAATACAGGTAAAATTGGTGACGGTAAGATTTTTGTATTGCCCGTGGAAGAAGTTATTCGAATTCGCACTGGTGAGCAAGGCGAAGACGCGGTTTAGATAGAACTGTACTAAGTCATCGACAGGGTATGTCTATAACGGTTATTTCACTATTTCAGTTTGGCGTATTTCAGCAACACCGGGATGGCCAGGATAATTGAGTTTTAACACCCGAAGAGCATCGTCAGATAGGTCGTTTAATCCAAGTACTTTATAAGCCTTTGCCATAATGAGTAATGCATCAGGCATGGCCGGTGTGCGCGGGTAATTTTCAATGACATATTTTCCTCTATTTGCGGCAGCAATATAGGAACCTCGGCGCATATAATAGTGAGCAACATTGATCTCATGTCGGGCTAAACGGTTACGCAAATAAACAATGCGTTGAGCGGCATCGTCACTGTATTTACTTTTTGGAAAGCGATTAACCAAAGTCGTAAAATCTTTAAGTGCAAATCGAGCTGAGCCAGGATCGCGCTGTGATTCGTCACGTGGAATATATTTTTCAAATAAGCCAATGTCGCGATTAAAGTTAATTAAACCGCGCAAGTAAAATGCATAATCCATATTAGGGTTGAGCGGGTATACGCGCATAAAACGATCAAGTGTTGCGATAGCAGCTTCAGGATCATCATCCTTATAATGCGCGTAAGAAGATTCTAAAAGAGACTGTTGCGCATAACTACCGAAAGGAAATCGGGCTTCTAGCTGACTATAATATTGTAATGCGGTAGTATAATCACCAGCATTGAGTGCGGCTTTAGCCTCTGAATAAACACGCTCTACGGTCCAACTACTTTCAGCAATAACAGGATCTTTTTCTGAGAAAAAAGAGCAGCCAGAAAGAAGCGTTACGGCAAGGATAATAAGTAAATAATAATTTTTCATGGCGATAGGTTACGCTAGCTGAATTTAGATGGCAAAATAGATTTTATTTTTAGCATGATAAAATAGTCTGAATTAGATGATTTATACCCGTGACCATTCAATCTGTAGATTCAGAGTTTAGCACAAGCGTCAGCGCAAGGCGCAATGTGAAGGCAATGACTGGTCCTTGCCAAACATTGTAACGCGGCGCTGGCGTTTGTGCTAATCTCCCATAGGGCAAGAGAAGAAGCCACACTCTTCGTCGTTATAAAGTCTTAAATTAGAGTAACTAATTCTGCGACTTTATGCCTAGAATAGTATGGCTTCTTCTCCTGCTGAATTCTGCAGATTGAATGGTAACGGGTATAATCAATAGAAATTAGGAAAACAGGGAGAACAATGATTCGTTTTTTAACTGGTATTATATTTGGTTTTTGGCTGATATCTTCAAATGCAACGACATTTGATCTGGCAGATGATTCTACGCGTGTGGTTGGTCATAATTTAATTGTTATTAGCCATAAAGAAGATACTTTACTTGATATAGCGCGCCGATTTGATATTGGCTATCGCGAGATAGTGGATGCAAATCCAGAATTGGACCCTTGGATACCTGGCGGCAATAAGCGAGTACTTGTCCCGAACCAATTTATTTTGCCAGATGCGCCGCACAAGGGGGTTGTCATCAATTTGGCTGAATTGCGCTTGTATTATTATCCTAAACCACAAAAAGGTCAGCGCCAACAAGTGATAACCCACCCATTGGGGATTGGTCGCCAAGGCTGGACAACACCGCTTGGCAAGACACAAATTATTCAGAAAAAGAAAGATCCAAGCTGGACGCCACCGGCATCGATATTAGCGGAACATTTAGAAAAGGGTGATCCCTTGCCCAATGTCGTACCTGCCGGTCCAGATAATCCCTTGGGTGCTTATGCTATGAGATTAGGTATACCGGGATATTTATTACATGGAACGAATAGGCCTTTTGGTGTAGGAATGCGAGTAAGCCATGGATGTATTCGTCT
Organism: Methylophaga sp.; assembly: GCA_026988435.1. Taxonomy (GTDB): domain Bacteria; phylum Pseudomonadota; class Gammaproteobacteria; order Nitrosococcales; family Methylophagaceae. The sequence goes on along the minus strand of JALSLH010000054.1, from coordinate 8,186 downwards.
ATTTCCAGAAGACATTGAACATTTATTTGGAATTGTTTCTGTTAACACACCGGTTGAGATTTTGTATCAACCTTATAAAGCGGCACTACATAAAAATAAGCTTTATCTTGAGGCGCATCCCATACAAGATGACATGGATGTGCGAGAAGGCAATAATATGACGCCGATGGTCTCTGCCATTTTGAACGCGCAGGATCATATTTTGTCAGATGATGACTGGCCTTTTGCTGAGGCTATAGTGCGCAACCACGATGGTATTGTGCGGCCTGTGAATCAAACAGAAGTGGATGTTGTCGAGGATGTATGGTTTGTTCATTCTGGTTTGACTCAGGATGCAAAAATAAAGTTATCGCAAGCTTTAGTTAGTCTTAATGTAGATTTTTGGCCAGTACAAGATGCCGCAGAAGGTGAGGTGTTAATTGGTCCATTTGATAGCCAAGAACAAGCAGAGCAAATGAAGAAAGAAGTGTCGCGCTTGGCTGATATCTCAGTTTGGGTAACACTTGTGTCCGGTGAAGCCTTATAACAGACATAAAAAAGCCGGGAACAAGTCCCGGCCTTTTAAATGCAACTTTCTTATTTGCTCATCGCTTTTTCGAACATACGATCGATTTTTGCGCAACATTCATCAACAGAACTTTGTGCTGAATTTGCAGTGCTTTGAGCTGAGCTTGCAGAAGATTCAGCATCGTTAGCTGTGCGAAGCGCTGTATCAGCAGTGCTTTGAGCATTACGAGCTGCAGATAATGCAGAATCCGCTGCAGATTGAGCAGACTCTACAGATGCTTTAAGCGCCGCCATTTCAGTCATGTTATTTGTGTTTGCACATGCCGTCATCAATGTTAAAGGTAGGATAACTGCCGCTAATTTTGTTAATGATTTCATTTTTATCTCCAGTGTGTTTTTAAGTTGAATTTTAAAGTTCAATGATATTGCTAAAAGCAACATACAGAGTGAGGCTATCAGGAATTAATTATACTGTCCAACACTAAGAGCAAACATATAGATATGTTCAGATAGATTAACAATTGAACATAGTGTTAAGTTGTTTGGGACGAGGCAGGAAACTTTGTTATAATATCTGGCTTCTTTCAATGATCTTTTAAGTGACGGCTGAACGCTGGTACGTAATTTTAAAGAATTAATTTAATAGGGGCTCTAAAAGTAGGGCTTTTATATTGCTCTGGAAAAACTAAATCTATGCATCCTATGCTGAATATTGCCATTAGGGCAGCTCGTAATGCCGGCAATCTTATTGTTCGCTCATTACAACACGTTGAACATCTTGAAGTGACAACAAAAGGTCGTAATGATTTTGTTTCTGATGTTGATAGGCTTGCTGAGCAAGAAATAATCAATGCTATTCAAAAATCTTATCCTGAACATGCAATTTTAGCTGAAGAGTCGGGCTTGCATGGTGACAATGAAGTGGTTTGGGTGATTGATCCGTTAGATGGGACTAAAAACTTCTTACATGGTTTTCCACACTATTGTATATCTATTGCGGTGATGGTCAAAGGAAGATTGGAGCATGGCGTTATTTATGATCCATTAAGAGATGAGCTCTTTACCGCAAGCCGGGGTGCAGGAGCAAAGCTTAATGATCGTAGACTACGTGTCACCAAACGCAAAGAACTGGAAGGTAGCTTGTTAGCAACAGGTTTTCCATTTAAATATCCTCAACATTTTTCATCTTATCTGCAAACATTTAATGCTGTTTTCCCACAAGTAGCAGATATTCGCCGAACAGGATCTGCTGCTTTAGATTTAGCCTATGTTGCAGCCGGACGCTTAGATGGTTACTGGGAGATTGGTCTCGAAAAATGGGACTTAGCTGCCGGCGCCCTATTAATTGAAGAAGCGGGCGGGGTGGTGAGTGATTTTATAGGCGAGGATAACTACTATGAAAACGGCAATATTGTAGTAGGAAACTTAGCGATTCATAAGCAAATATTAGATAGCATTACGCCACACCTGACTGACGAGTTGAAGAAATAATTTTTCACATTTTTATATGCCTAGAGCATCCACATACAGAACTTAATAAATAATGACAATTACTACTAGAAAATTACGCAATATCGCGATTATTGCTCATGTCGATCATGGTAAGACTACCTTGGTTGATGAACTTTTACGCCAATCTGGTACATTTAGTGAGCATGAAGAATTACAAGAACGTGTAATGGACTCAAACGATCTTGAAAAAGAACGAGGCATTACTATTCTTTCTAAAAATACAGCAGTAAAATGGAATGATTACCATATCAATATCGTAGATACCCCAGGCCATGCCGATTTTGGCGGTGAAGTTGAACGTGTATTGTCAATGGTTGATTCGGTATTACTGTTAGTGGATTCTGCTGAAGGCCCAATGCCGCAAACACGCTTTGTAACCCAAAAAGCCTTGGCTTTAGGCCTGAAACCCATTGTCGTTATTAATAAAATTGATAAACCAAGTGCCCGCCCATCTTGGGTGCTAGATCAAACCTTTGATTTATTTGCTAACCTTGATGCAACGGATGAACAATTAGATTTTGATGTGATCTATGCTTCTGGTTTAAATGGTTTTGCAGGTTTAGAAGATACGGTTCGTGATGGCGATATGACACCATTATTTGAAATGATTGTAGATAAAGTGAGTGCTCCTGATGTCGATGCTGAAGGGCCTTTCCGCATGCAGGTATCATCATTAGACTACAATAGTTACGTAGGTGTTATCGGTGTTGGACGTATTGAACGTGGTAAAGTTAAAACGAATACACCTGTGACAGTAATCGATACTGAAGGCAAAACACGTAATGGTCGTGTTTTAACCGTAATGGGTTTTATGGGCTTGAAACGTGAAGAGGTAGAATCTGCCGAAGCTGGCGATATTATTGCTTTTACAGGCTTAGATCCTCTTAATATTTCTGATACTTTATGTGACCCCACCGCCGTTGAAGCCTTACCACCACTATCGGTTGATGAACCTACGGTTACCATGACTTTCCAAGTGAATAATTCTCCGATGGCTGGACAAGAAGGTAAGTTTGTCACGACTCGTCAGATTAAAGAACGTCTCGAGCGTGAATTAATTCATAACGTGGCATTACGTGTTGAGCAAGTTCCGACGGATCCTGATAAATTCCGTGTATCTGGTCGTGGAGAGTTGCATTTATCTGTCTTAATTGAAAATATGCGCCGTGAAGGCTTTGAAATGGGAGTCTCTCGCCCTGAAGTCATTATTCGTGAAGTGGATGGTGTAAAAGAAGAACCATATGAAGCCGTTACAGCTGATGTTGAAGCTGAACATCAAGGTTCAATTATGGAAAAACTTGGTGAACGTGGTGCACAATTACAAGATATGGCGCCAGATGGTAAAGGTCGTGTTCGTTTAGACTTTATCATTCCTTCTCGTGGATTAATTGGTTTCCGTACAGAATTCTTAACAGCAACACAGGGTACAGGGTTGATTTTTAGTGTATTTGATCATTATGCCGCTGTGAAACCGGGTAAATTCGGTGAGCGTAGTAATGGCGTAATGATTGCGAACGGTCTAGGTAAGGCTGTGGCGTTCTCAATCTTCAACTTACAAGAGCGTGGTCGTATGTTTATCGGCCATAATGATGATGTCTATGAAGGTATGGTTATCGGTATTCACTCGCGTGATAATGACTTAGTTGTAAACCCACTCAAAGGTAAACAATTAACCAATGTGCGTGCATCCGGCACGGATGAAGCTATTAATTTAACACCACCAATTAGAATGAGTTTGGAACAAGCACTTGAGTTTATTGGTGAAGATGAATTGCTAGAAGTCACGCCTAAATCATTGCGTGTTCGTAAGCGTTTACTGCTTGAACATGAACGTAAGAGTGCGTCTCGTAAGAAAAAATAATGTAATAAACAGTACAACTAACATAAATAAGGGTATTCTTTTAAGAATACCCTTTTTGTATGGAGAGCATTTAAAATGCGAATATTGGTTTTAATAGTAATTGGGCTTTTGCTATATATAATTATTGGAAATCTTTTTAAAAAGAAGACAGCTTCAAAATCACAGGATGAACTAGGAAAGATGGTACGTTGCTTGCATTGTGACTTACATATTCTTGAACAAGAGGCAATTCAATCAAATGGTCATTATTATTGTTCGCAAGAACATCTTGAGGCTAGCGAAAAGAAATAAACGAATATGAATGTTGTTGATACGGAGTCGATAATAAATGAAAGGTTAATCCCTTGGCGAGAGCTACGTGCTTTCTCTGTTTACAGATTCATTTTAGCCTGCGCATTATTTGTGGTTTTTTCCTATAAGTTGCCGCCTGATTTTTTAGGAAAAACAGCACCTGAGATTTACCAAGCAGCGAGTCAAGTATATCTGGTTATGGCGATTGCATTTTTGGTGTCATCCTTCCAGAAAAAAGGTGCGTTCGAATTTCAAACAACATTACAACTTTTGGTTGATATCGTTGTTTTAACCTTGATACTGTATAGCAGTGGTGGTTTGGGCAGCGGTCTAGGAATTCTATTAGTTGTGGTTGTTGTAACGGGAGGAGCTTTAGTACCTGGTCGACTCGCATTATTTATTGCGGCTATTGCAACGGTTTCAATATTAGCTGAAGTAAGTTACAGCCAATTCTTTGATGATGGAAAAATTCTATATAGCCATGCGGGAATGCTGGGAGCAACATTTTTTATTACTGCATTATTAGCACAGGCTTTAGGTAAAAAAACAGAATTATTACAAAAAAAACATGTTGGCGATGTAAATCGACTAAGTCGGCTGAATCAGCATATTATTGAACACTTAAATGTGGGTGTCATGATTGTTGACAGTGAAAATAAAGTATATTTAACGAATAAATCTGCACAAGTTTTATTGGGCGTAACAGATGCCATTTATGGGGAACATTTATCAGAGCAATTGCCAGAATTATTTGGCCAATTAGGTAACTGGCGACAAGGTAGAACCGGGGTTGTAGGTGAGTTTAAGCCTCAGGTTGGTTTTGCTGAGGTTTTACCTAAAATGATTGCGTTAGAGGGTGGGGATACGCTGGTATTTTTGACGGATACTACAGAACTAACACAACAAGCCCAGCAAATGAAGTTAGCCTCACTGGGGCATATGGCAGCAAGTATAGCGCATGAAGTGCGTAATCCATTAGGTGCGATCAATCATGCGGCTGAATTATTATCTGAGGCTGATGTTGCAGAAAAAGATCAAAAATTATTGACGATAATTCAACGGCAGAGTCAAAGAGTAAATGGTATTATTGATGCAGTGTTACAGCTGGGTAGACGTAAAATATTGAATAAATCGACATTTGTACTCGCGCCTTGGCTAGAGCAATTTTTAGAAGAATTTAAACACAATGAAGGTATTCCAAAAGATACAGTATATTTAAAACTCGCTTCTGTGCTGACACAGGTTCGAGTCGATCAAGAACAATTAAGACAGATCATGGTTAATTTATGTACAAATGCATGGCATTATTCAGATGCACATTCCGTTACAGAAGAGATGCCACAAGTGTGGGTGCGTATGCAAGCAATAAACAATGAAATAATGATAGATGTATTAGATAATGGCCCCGGTGTTTCAGAAACAGCATTGCCTCAGTTGTTTGAGCCTTTTCAATCAGAGCGAACTGGCGGAATAGGATTAGGTTTGTTTCTTGCTCGAGAAATGGCATTAGCAAATGGAATCAGATTAGAATATATAACTACAGAAGATAAATATGGCGGATACTTTAGGGTGGCGTTTAATTCTGAATTAGAAGGAAAAATGTAATGCGACCCCAAGCACTTATTATTGATGACGAACCTGATATTTTAGATTTACTGCTGATGACATTGGAAACCATGGGTGTTGATTGTCGTACAGCTGAAAATATTACTCAGGCTCACAAAGCTTTGCAAGAACAAGTTTTTGATATTTGTTTGACGGATATGCGCTTGCCGGATGGTGATGGTATTGATTTGGTTAAGAAGATGCAACAAGATTACCCTCAAACTCCTGTTGCTGTGATTACAGCCCATGGCAATATGGAACTCGCTGTAGAAGCGCTGAAAGCAGGCGCCTTTGATTTTGTATCTAAACCTCTTAAGTTAAAAGTACTAAGAGATTTAGTTGATACTGCAATACGCTTATCAAAAAAGAGTGAAAATGCAGCAGTAGAGCCAACGGCTTCTGATAAGAAATTATTAGGTGAAACAAATGCAATTCAGGATGTAAAAAGTAAAATTGCTAAATTGGCACGAAGCCAAGCTCCGGTTTATATTAGTGGTGAATCTGGAACAGGCAAGGAGTTAGTTGCGAGACTCATCCACGAACAAAGTGCGCGATCAGAGTCATCGTTTATACCGGTGAACTGCGGTGCTATTCCTGCGGACTTAGTCGAAAGTGAGTTTTTTGGCCATAAAAAAGGAAGCTTTACTGGCGCGGTAGTGGACAAAGAAGGCTTATTCCAAGCGGCCAATAATGGCACATTGTTTTTAGATGAAATTGCAGACTTACCTTTAGCTATGCAAGTTAAGCTTTTACGTGCCATACAAGAAAAGGCAGTGCGACCGGTTGGAGGTAACGAAGAAATTGCCGTAGATGTGCGAATTTTATGTGCAACACATAACAATTTGGCTGAAAAAGTAAGACAAGGCCAATTTAGGGAAGATTTATATTACCGTGTTAACGTTATTGAACTAAATGTGCCCCCATTACGAGATCGTAAAGAAGATATTCCTATTTTGACGAAACATATTATTACTCAATTGGCGGAGCGCCACCAACGTGGCGTGCCCTCAATATCTCGTGATGCATTGGCGGCTTTAAGCCAGCATTCATTTTCGGGTAATGTTCGAGAACTTGAGAATGTATTAGAACGAGCCATGACGTGGATGGAAAGTGATGAGATTACGGAAGAGGATCTTGTTTTGACGGAAACTAAAGTTGTATCAGAACAAGCTACAGCGGTAAGTGATGAGACAAAAATATCGTCATCAGAAATAGATCTAGGGGGAAAGCTTGAAGATCAAGAACGAATTTTGATTACTCAGGCATTAGAATCTACACGATGGAACAAGACGGCCGCAGCAAAGAAGTTAGGCATTACGTTTCGTGCTTTGCGCTATAAGTTGAAAAAATTGAATTTGGAATAATAACAGAGATATACCCATGACACTTCAATCTGCAAAAAAGTCCTCGTCATCCCGGTATGCTTTTAGCCGGGATCTATGCACAAATAAGACTCCGGCTTAAAACATACCGGAGTGACGGAGAAGCGAAAACACGCAGATTGAATGGTCACGGGTATAAATGGAAATACTATGACAATATCGAATGCCCAAAACCCTGATTTAGATTGGAGTCAAGTTCGTGAAACGGTACGTATGATGAATCTGGCTGTTGCGCAAATAGAAATGTCGATGACAGAAGGTGATGATTCGGTCGCGACCTTGACCAATGCGTTTACGACAATGGCCGGCAGAGTTCAAGCGATTGAGCACTTAGTGAAAGAGAAAGATAATGAAGAATCTCAACAGATCACTGAGCAATGCAATGCTATTTCGGCTGAAATGCAACATGCCATTATGGCATTTCAATTTTATGATAAGTTAACACAACGCCTAAGCCATGTTTCACACTCCTTAGAATCATTAGTTGATCTTGTTGGTGATAATGCTCGTCTCTATAACCCCGTTGAATGGTCAATCTTGCAAGAAAAGATTAAATCCAGATATACCATGCCTGCTGAGCATAATATGTTCGAGCTGATGATGAGTGGAATGTCGATAAAAGATGTACTAAAACAAATGCAACAAGATGAAGATAATGAGGATGATATTGAGCTGTTTTAGCTCCATTCATTTGTTTAATTTGCTGGTATATACCCAAAATACTTGAAGATGCAGGTTTCAGCAAGAGAAGAAGCCATTATATTCTAGGCATAAAACGCAGGAATTAGTCGTTCTAATTCTAAGTTTTATAACGACGAAGATAATGGTTTATCCTCTTGCCCTGCGGGAGCTTAGCACGAATGCCAGCACTGCGTTACAATGCTCGACAAGGACTAGTCATTGCCTTCACATTGCGCCTTGTTCTGACCTTCGTGCTAAGCTCTGAAATCTGCATCTTCAAGTAATTTGGGTATAAGTCGAATAGAGCTGTCATCTTTCAGTGAAAGCGAATCAGCAGTGGACGTTAA
>JALSLH010000053.1 GCA_026988435.1 Methylophaga sp. | reverse complement strand
TCTTAGTGTTATTCAACAATGTTTTAATGACTTAGCCATTTCAACCATTTCAGGAATATCACGTGATGATGTCGTCAAGGGGTTATATTGCTATTCAATTCAAAAGCATCTTATTTTTTACCGTGACACAAGGGATGAGTTGGTGATTTTACGTGTTCTCCATCAGCGTATGGATGTCAGTCGGCATTTAAAACGATAATGTTAGAACAAGAAGTTAAATTACAGGTTCTGGGTGACAAGCTTGATTTGAGATCACTAACATGGCTGTGTGCGCTCGCCGATGGTGATATTGAAACGCAGCGGTTAGTGAGCACTTATTACGACACGGATGACCATTACTTAGTGATGCAAGGTTTAGGTTTGAGGTTGCGTAATAAAGGTGGTCATTGGCTACAAACGGTTAAAACATCGGGTAGTGTTGAAAATGGTTTGCATCAACGCCAAGAGTGGGAATATGAGTTAGACAGTCAGGCATTTGATTTGTTGTTACTAAAACAAACGCCATTGAAAGATATCGTTGAAGACCAAGTAAGATGGTCAGCATTAATGCCTCTTTTTACAACTGATTTTGTTCGAGAAACACTACAGATAACATTAGCGGATAACACCCAGATTGAGTTCGCTTATGATTTCGGCAAAGTCACAGCAAAACAATTAAGTACACCGATACATGAAATAGAAATGGAATTAAAGTCGGGTTCAGTTAAACAGCTCACACACTTTGCAAGAATGATTTCAGAACGCCTAGATCTAGCACCAAGCAACGGTAATAAAGCGCAGTTAGGCTACCAATTACTTTCCTGAAGATAAGCCACGGTTGGTTTCAAATCGCCATGTGCGAATAATCGTCAGAGCATCGTAGCCTTCAGGAAGCACATCTTTAGGAATAGCGGCATATGGCGCACCTAAGCGAACGATTCGCACTGCCGCTTGATCTAAAACATCATATCCAGATGATCGTGAAATTACGATACCATTCGGCCCAACACTGCCATCTGATTCAATATCAACACTGAGCATTAAACTGCCATTGATATCTTGTTTTTTGGCTTCTTGTGGGTAATTTGTATTACCAATGCGTTCTACTTTCATTGCCCATGACTTCATATAAGCTGCAGCGGCAAGTGCTTTGGTTGATGAACTTATTTTCAGTCTTCGTGGACGCTTGCTTAATGCTTTAGTGGAAACATCCAATGCTCTTTGTAAATCGGCAAGATTATTTCGAGCCTGAAACATCATTTCTTGGGCTGATAATTGGGGTTTAGGTTTTACCGCTTCTTCTGCCGCTTTAACAGTTTCATCTGGCTCGGGAGTTTGCTCAACTTTCCGCTCGGCATGTTGTTGTGTAATTATTTTTTCTTGTTGAGGCGGTTTCTTTTCTTGAACAACAGGATCAGGCTTGACTGCCTCAATAACTGCTTCGACAACTTCAGGGGTGATAGGCTCAGGAGTCGGTGGCTCATTAGTTTGCTGGGGTTCTATTTGAGTGATAGGCGCTGGAACAGGTGGCGTAAAGGGCACATCGCTATCAGAATCAGGTGCGTCACTTGAAGAGGAGTCAACTATATTGGGTGTGGGGTCGGGCATGGCTTCTTCTGTTTCGCCACCACCTTCATTATTAGCCTGCGCATAAAAATCAGCTTGTTCAGGGGCTTCTTCTGTTTGTTGTTTTACCAGCGTGATATCTAGATTAACTAGTGGCGTATTTGTCGGCGGAGAAGTGACGTTAAAACTTATCCCCAAGACAATGACCAAATGAATGATAACTGAAAACAGTAGGGTGAATATAAGCCGGTCGGTATTAGTTGTTCTGCTTGCCATAGTTTTTGAGTTTAAGATTCTTCACTGCGAATTATAACGGGTTTATGGTTATTGATTAATTGAATTCGGTCAACCATTTGAGGAGACATCTCAATCTGGCCATCAGGCTTGACTAACATAACATGAGTAATCCCCATCGATTTCGCAATTTCAGGCCAATTATCGCCAGCGACAAAAAGGGCGGTTGCGGCGGCATCAGCTAGTGAAGCGTTATTATGTAAGACAGTAACAGACATGGCTTTATCAGCTGGATAGCCAGTACGTGGGTCAATGATATGAGGGTAACGTTTGCCTTCATAGAGGAAAAAACGTTCGTAATCGCCAGAAGTGAACACACTTTCATCACCATGTAATGCTATTGATGCGATTATGCCATCTTGACGCGGATGACGGATACCAATAACCCAAGGTCGTTTGCCGTGCGAGCCAATAGCGCGCAGATCACCACCGATATTAACAATGGCATCACTAATGCCCTGTTGTTGCAATGCGGCAATGGCCTTGTCGACAGCATAACCTTTAGCAAACGCACCAAAACCTAATTTAACTGATGGATTGCAACTGGTGAGTTCGCCATTTTCAATGTGAATGTCTTCCATGGTCGGCGTGCTAGCGAGCCAGTTATTTATTTCTTGATCGCTTGGCGGAGGGTGAGATTCAAACCAATTATCTTGATGGAAACCCCACAGTTCAAATAACTTACCCGCGGCGGGGTTAAATAAGTGTTGGCTTTTCGTCGCATATGAAGCAGCCAAGTTAATCAGTTGGGCAACGTCTTCCTCAATGGCAATTGTTTGACCTAAGGCAATGGCTTCATTAATGCGTGTCAGTGTGCTGGGTTGCCATGCATGCCACGTATTATTGACATTAGAAAAGGTCTGCTCCAAAACATCAATTGTATTGTTGGCTGTTTCTTCATCAACATCATAAAGGCTAACATCAATCTCAGTACCAAAGGCATAGAACTTTGCTTGGCGCGCACGAGGTTCAGAATCGCAGGCGCTGAGTAACAAGCTGCAACAAATAAGAAGTAAAGGAATAATTTTCATAGCGTTCATTTATGTTTCGTTTCGGGACACGTGGTTAGGCCTTGTTCAAAACAAGTTTGAAAACGCCTGCCCATTGCTGTGCGTTCAGCTGAGCTAGGGTGTGTAGAAAAGTAGCCTAACACTCCTTCGCGATTATTTTCATCTTGCTCAGCGGTTGTTATATCAGGCTTAGGTTTTTTATTTGTTGAACTATTATTACAGCTACTATCAGGTTGATCAAAAAGCATATCTTGCTCCATTCGGTTTAAGATAAGACCCAAACTAGCTGGATTAATTCCCGCTTGCAGGCTGTGTTCATAAGCAAATAGGTCGGCTTCGGCCTCATGCCCGCGAGAATAAAAACTACTTATTAAGAATGACCCCACCCCCACACCCATATCAGCTAACCAGCTGACATCACCAAAGGCCATTGATACCGCAACAACGATGGCGCTACCCTCAATAACCTGTTCTAAAGAATGGCGACCCACTACGTGGCCCATTTCATGGAGTAATACAATATCAATTTCATCTTGAGATTGTGCAAGCTCAATAAAACGGTCGGTGACAACAATATCGCCAGAAGGCAAGGCCAAAGCATTAGGAATGCTGCCCTTTTCACCTAGTGGCCAGAGTCGAAAATGTAGCTTAAATTCAGGTGTTTCTTCTGCTTGATACAAAGGCACGATGGTATCAAAGAAATGTTGACGGATCTGCTCTTGTTGCTTTTCATCTAGCTTCGTTTCTTCCAGAAAATGCTCATCGAGGAATTCTAAAACATTGCCAGACAAGGCCTGATTAGCAGATTCAGGCAGTGCACTTGCCACTGCATGGCTGGCGGCAGGCAAGCCCCATTTAAAACTAGCAAATACAACACCGATGGTTATGAAAATACTAAAGATAGCCAACGCCATATTGCGTTCTAATATATGAACAAAGCCCATAAATCCCGAGGATTGATTATTATTGGCAAAGGCGCTATCAATGGCATCATTGTCTTTTGTTTCAAAGACACTACCATCGGGCAATGTGATTTTGCGAGCAATATTACCCAGTCGGTTGGCAACATGCAGCTGATCTATCGAGCCAGTTACAGTGTGATTGCCTTCAGCATGAAGTTGAAATCCACCAGCCTGTAAATAAAGTTTAGCAGGGCTAAAATCAGATTGCCCTGCTAAATAAAGCTTGCCATCAATCATTAAAAAGCAATGCCGCCTACATCAATATCAAAGGCATCACCCAGCTCTTCACCTAAGGCATTTTCACTGCCTGCTTTACTCATATAACCATCAAATCCTTCTTTAGCTTCGACTTCAATGCTTTCAATGGAATAACGGTACAGACGAACTGCAGCCCATGGGTAAGCCAAACCTAGTGTAAAAATAAGTAAGATAAAATTTGTTAGGCTGATTGAAAAAAATCGACCAGTTTGTAATGTAGATTCAAAACTAATGGTGTTATCTAAGGTCGTATTACTAAAAACATAAGCTCTATTTTTGGCTTTAATGTAGGCAAGAACATACATGCCAACAGCGATAAAAAAGGCATAAACAGAAAAGATAACAATAAAAAATAATGCATTAGGCTGAGCACCTTGTTCCATTGCCTGCATTTGAGCGCCTAGCGTCATTATTTGATCAGCACCGACAATTAAATATGCCAATAAACCGACAGCAATAAAAGCAAGAATTGACAGTAATATACTTAAGCCCATCGCTTTTAAAAGAATGATAAAGAAGGGTTTAAATTCAAGATCAGCAGAAAATTGACCTTGACCAAAATGAGCACCATTGATGACATAGTTTTGGCTTAATTTATTCATCATGGCAAAAAAAGCGGGGTAGGCCAAGAACATTAAAATGAACATTGGGATGACAAGCAATGCTCCCATGCCAGATGATACTGACTCAATGCCTCCACCTATGGTTATACCAATAAAGATCAAAATAACAAAAGCGAAGATAACGGCTATTGGATAACCCATAAAAACGGCATAAGAGCGCCCTAGTGCACCATTAAAGCCAAAGCGAACATTACGATAACTACTCATTCGGAAATTAAACTTCAAACTTCGCCAAATAATCCAAGGGAAGATAAAGAAAAATAGAACAGCCAGAATGCCGCTTATCATGGGGAAGACTTGGCCTACACCAACATAAATAGCAAAGATCACCATGGCAATAATATAGCTAACGAACAACTGCTTACCCGTTGCATGATATTCAAAATTAGCATTATCTAATTCTGTATTGCCATAAAAATAACGGCGGCTACGCACTTTTGCCCATGGGTAGTAAATGCCTAAAGTGACAATAGTCAGCAGAATATTAACGATCCAGATTTTAAAATATTCTGTACCGTTACCATTAAATTGGAGAGCTTTCATATACGTTCCTTTGCGTTATTATTATATCCAAGGCATGAATACTAGCGTGAAGCTAGTTGTTGTTCAATGCTATTCATTAAATCGCCGGCTATATTTAGACCAAACTGTGAATCAAGTTCACGAATGCAGGTTGGGCTGGTGACATTAATCTCGGTTAAATAATCACCAATCACATCTAAACCGACAAATAATAAACCTTTTTCTCGTAATGTTGGACCGACTTGTTCGCAGATCCAGTGATCGTGGTCGGTCAACTCTTGACCTTGGGCGCGGCCGCCAGCAGCGAGGTTGCCTCGTGTTTCACCTTTAGCGGGAATGCGAGCTAAAGCATAAGGTACAGGCTCGCCATTAATCATCAAAATACGTTTATCACCATTGACAATTTCAGGGATAAATTGCTGAACCATAATGGATGTTTTGCCGTGATGAGTGAGTGTTTCGATGATGACACTGAAATTGGGATCATTTTCTTTAACGCGAAAAATAGATGCGCCGCCCATGCCGTCCAATGGTTTTAGAATAATATCGTGATACTGTTGTTGAAAGTCTCGGATCAATTTGGCTTTGCGGGTGACTAATGTTTTAGGGCAACATTGTGGAAACCATGCGGTAAAGAGTTTTTCATTAGCATCGCGTAAGCTTTGTGGATTATTCACCACTAATACACCGGCCGATTGAGCTTGTTCAAGCAGATAAGTGCTGTAAATATATTCCATATCAAACGGGGGGTCTTTGCGCATTAAAATAACATCAAGCTTGTCTAAAGGTTGAGTGAGGGCATCACCTAACTGATACCAACCATTAGCGTCTTCAACCACGGATAAGGGCTGCATCTTGGCAGAGACAATACCATCGCGCAGGAATAAGTCATCTTGCTCCATATAAAAAAGTGACCAGCCCTTAGCCTGAGCGGCTAACAGCATGGCAAAACTGCTGTCTTTTTTGATCGTAATTGTTGAGATAGGATCCATTACAATCCCAATGCGTATGCTCATACGGGTAATCTCTTAATGGTTGTTGTGAGATGATTTTACCTGAATAGAAGTCATCTGCCCGATTTTTGCCACAATTGTTCGTCACATTGCCTTAATTTATCCCCTTTATTTCCCGACTGACTTGATGTAATGGACTCGTCATCAACCAAAGGGGCTCCTGATTAATTCATTCGGAATTAACTCGAGCCCCTTAAACGAGAGGAAATATCATGGCCATTACCATTAAGTCATCAGTAAAAAATAATCTGCTTATCAGCTTAGGGCGCTGTGTGTTTTACAGCTGTATTATTGGCTTAGCGATTAGTCTGGCAATTGCAAGTTTAATCATCTTTGCATCATCGGCTCAAGCGGCGGACGGTGAAGAAATTAAACTTGAAACAGTTCGGCATTTTAATGATGTGTCATCAGGTCAATTAGTTTTTCGTCACGATGACGGTCATTATCTTGCTAGCCCTAATTTAGCAACAGATGTTGAGATCAAGGTGAATGGTTTGTTAGCTCGTGTGCAAGTGAGCCAAACATTCACTAATCCAACGGATTCATGGCAAGAGGGGATCTATGTTTTCCCGTTGCCTGAAACCGCGGCAGTGGATCATCTACAAATGAAAGTGGGTGAACGTATCATTATCGGTGAGATTAAACGTAAAGCGGAAGCTAAAAAGATTTATGAGGCGGCGAAAGCATCGGGCAAAAGAGCCACACTGCTTGAACAACAACGCCCGAATATCTTCACCAGTTCAGTGGCGAATATTGCACCGGGAGACAGCATTACCATCACCATTGAATATCAACAAATGGTGACACAAAATGAAGATGAATTCAGCTTACGCTTTCCGATGGTAGTTGCGCCACGATATATTCCGGGCAAAATTAGTAATCAAATTGAAGATCTTAGCGAAGTAAATGGTTCTGGTTGGGCAATGAATACCGATCAAGTGTCTGATGCATCACAAATAACACCGCCTGTTGTCGTAGGTGAAAGTGACCATAACCCGGTTAATTTGAAGGTGATGCTGGCGGCAGGTTTTCCGGTCGATAGCGTGATCAGCCGTTACCACGAAGTTGAAAATATTGAACTGAAAGATGGCACACGGAATATTTCATTAATGGGCGCCGTTCCCGCTAATCGTGATTTTGAATTGGTATGGAAGGCAAAACCGCAATTCACCCCGCAAGCTGCTTTATTCAAGCAACGTAAAAACAATCAAGATTATGCGATGGTGATGTTAATGCCGCCCAAACAAATGAATACACAAAGTATTGCCCGAGAAATGATTTTTATTGTTGATACCTCAGGCTCAATGGATGGCACATCAATTAAACAAGCACGAAGCGCATTATTATATGGTCTCGATCAATTACGGCCACAAGATAGTTTTAATATTATCCGTTTTAGTGATGATTTAGAAAGCCTGTTTGAACATGCATTGTTGGCAACGGACGATAATTTGGATATTGCGCGTGATTTTGTGAATTGGTTGCGCGCCGCTGGCGGAACAGAAATGGCGCCGGCATTAAAATTGGCTTTAACCAGTGAACAAAAAACAAAGGGTATCCGTCAAATTATGTTCTTAACCGATGGTAGCGTCGGCAATGAAGATGCGCTTTTTAACTTAATCAAACAACACCTAGGCACAAGTCGATTATTCACTGTCGGCATCGGCAGTGCGCCCAATAGCCATTTTATGCAAAGAGCCGCTGAATACGGCCGAGGCAGTCACAGTTATATTGGCGCGGAGTCAGAAGTAAGACAAAAAATGCAGGCATTATTTACTAAACTAGCGCATCCAGCGGTGACAAATATCACCCTTGATTTACCTGCAGACACGGTATTAGAACAGTGGCCGCGGGTAATTCCTGATTTATATTTGGGTGAACCGTTATTGGTCACATTAAGAGCCGATAACTTGCCCGACAATATCACTATTAAAGGCATGCTTGGCACAACGCAGTGGCAAACAAAGGTAGCGCTGCACATGGGTGCCGAATCAGATTCAGTTTCAACTTTTTGGGCACGTCGAAAAATTGCAAGTTTGATGGATGATTACCGCACACAGAATCAGCGTGAAGACATTAAAGATGCAATTGCTAATGTGGCATTAGCGCATCATTTGGTCAGTAAGTTTACATCCTTGGTGGCAGTTGAACAAACACCTGTTCGCCCGAAAGATGCTGAGCTAAAATCAAACGCCATTGCCAGCAATATGCCCGCAGGATGGAAAATGGGGCAGCTTCCACAAACGGCAACCCCCGCTACATTACAGTTGATAATGGGATTCTTCCTATTGTTAGTTATGCAATTATTACGCTGGAGAAAAGCATGAGTCAGTATGATGAGATTAGAACAAGGAGAAAAATATCTCCGTTCGCCCTGAGCCCGTCGAAGGGTATAAAATCAGATAATCATGGTTCGACAGGCTCACCACGAACGGCAAAGATTACACGTCGTAGCATTGTCATTGTAGCGTTTGCACTATTAGCCGTATGGAATGTTGGACAAGGCAGTTATATTCTAGCCAAAGCAGAACTGGCGCAATGGTTAATTGCATCAGCATGGGCTGAATCAACAACAGGTGAGCGAGCTAACATAAAACCGTGGCCATGGGCAGATACATGGCCAGTCGCTCGCCTTGAAATGCCGGCACATAATATTGACCAATATGTGCTGGCGGGTTCAAGTGGTTCTTCACTTGCCTTCGGCCCGGGCTATATCTTCGCCTCCGCCGCACCCACAGAGCAAGGTAACACCGTAATTGCCGCCCACCGAGATACGCATTTTGCTTTTTTAGAAAAGGTGAAAGTAGGCGAGAAAATTTCAGTGACTAATGCCGCAGGTGAGATACGTGACTATATTATTCAAGATATGCGAGTAGTCGATAAAGAAGATGTAGCGTGGATTAATGCTGAAAATAATCCGTATCAACTAACGTTAGTAACCTGTTATCCGTTTAATTCTATTACAACGGGCGGACGGTTGAGGTATGTAGTGCGTGCAGTATCGAAACCAGATGATATCGTAGTTTAAAAGCAATAACGGTCAGACTGAACAGATTGTTACCTGCCCTCACTTATTGAAATACCGATTAGTGTTTGTAGGTTTTCACATTGACGAAAATCAGCCCAATCATCTCCACCTATATCCCATATTAATTCGAACGCTTTTTTAAGTGTCTTATTTTCATCCTTAGTGAGCAATTTTTGCAACCCACTTATTTCTCTATCCATGGAATACATAAATGAATCCAAGCTATCTAGATCTTTATTATTCTCGAATTCGATAACCATTACATACAAATAAAACAGGAGTTCTTCCCCTTCTACAAAGGGGTAAACTCAGCCATAATAATCAAATTCCTCACGTTTAACATCATCAGGATTATTATGGTTCACGGACATTTTTGCAAAGGAGTCATCACCATAATCATCCAAGATTTGTGCTTTTCGAAGTCCCCACTTGAGCGTTTTGTTAGCTGTTTTCGACTGTAAGCCAACCATTATCATTTCTCTCAAAGTCATAATTTTCTTCAATGAATGTGTTTAAAGAATATGCCAGTGAATATAGAAAATTTGGAGAGCATTCAAGCAGATTAGTGTTTTCAAAAGCATAACGCCAATTAACAAATATATTTTTATGATTCGATAAATTTGTATTTAAACTATCTCTATTTTCATCAGGATTTTGGGCAAGAAATTGATCAACAATACGATTTAATAGTTCTTTGGGTAATTTTTCAAAGAGAACTTCTAAATTGTGACCATGACCAGCATCTTCAGTTTCTTGTATTAGAAGCAGCTTTAGGCATACCTCAATGGCAAAAGCACAAGATAATATAACTGGAGTTGAAGGCTTTCTTCTTACGCCATTATCATTAATACCATCACTGTCTATGATTATTTTTGCCCCTGCGATAAGTGAGTGGGATTGTTCAAACATTGATGGTTTATCCATGTACTTTCTCAATAATTTAATCACAGCTAACGTTTGAAATAAGGGGCTAGGTGGGCTGTATCGCCTAGTCCCACCCCACGTTTTTGTGGGCGAACTTGATTGATTTGTTATATTCTAATTCTTCTTTCCAAACTTTATATACACTCAATAAATAGTGTTCAACTCTGGTTCGCAGTCACCTGCATCTTCATCAAAAATCACCCAAACTTCAAATCCATCATAAAACTTCATTCTTAAATATTTATTGTAAATATTGTCATCTAATTCTATGAATGCAAACTTAAAAGCATCAGGATTATTTCCCTCATACACTGGTGTATGATCTCGTTGAAGTTCTTCTATTAATTGCCCAAATTCGTCATTTTTAAATTCAGGAGTTTTTAAATAGGTGGTTGCTGTAATGAGTTTTCGTAACCATCGTTGATTGTATTTATGGTAAAAAAGTGCATAAGCGATTTTTCTCATGACTAAATCTACCCTATCCCTATCAATCTCAAATGCCACGGTTTGAGCTCCATTGAAATTTACAGAATGTTGCTTTTCTGTAGTGTGTTGTAATAATGCTGGGCTTCTTTTGAAGGATTTAATAGTTTTTTCTGAAAATTGTTCATATGCTGTAGCGTTCCCATATATATGCATAGTTATTAAATTTCTGACATATTCATCGTCAAGCGATGTATCTTCATTATGTTTTTGGCATGAATCAACTGTAATCAAATTGTTTCGCATATCCGATGGAAAAAAACTTTTAGGAGGCGCATGTTCAACAGAAACTATTTCTTTATCACACATATAACAACTCATATGATCTAGCACTCCTGTAATTGAATATAACTTGTTATTAACAAGAATAAAAATTATCTGTAATTCCTATACATATACGGACTTTAATTCTTTGTAAGTAGATGAACAAGGCAAAACAGAGAATTATTCTTTCCTTAAAAATAGTAATTGAAATGCGATGGTATTCATTTAGCAAAGGTAAAGTGATTCAAGGAATGTAGCACGCTTAGATATTATCTACAAATAGCTACTATTTTGGATAATTTAGTGATCAGTCTGCGACATTAGTTCCATATATTAGTATAATCGTAAGGTTATTATTAATAGGTTGTGATTATTGCCAATGAGTACATCTTCGGTTTCGGTGGCGGATACGCCAAAGACCTTTCAGGAATTGATCCTGCGACTGCAACAATATTGGGCTGAGCAAGGCTGTGTCTTGTTGCAACCTTATGATATGGAAGTGGGGGCGGGGACATTTCACCCTGCTACTTTCTTACGTGCGATTGGCCCTGAGCCTTGGAGTGCCGCTTATGTGCAGCCTTCTCGCCGCCCGACAGATGGTCGCTTTGGTGAAAACCCCAATCGCTTGCAGCATTATTACCAATTTCAGGTGGTGCTAAAACCGTCGCCTATCAATATTCAAGAATTGTATTTAGATTCTTTGAAAATGCTGGGTTTAGATACATCAATTCACGATATTCGTTTTGTTGAAGACAACTGGGAATCACCCACATTAGGCGCATGGGGCTTAGGTTGGGAAATTTGGCTTAATGGAATGGAGGTTACACAGTTTACCTACTTCCAGCAGGTCGGCGGCCTAGAGTGTCGCCCCGTAACCGGTGAAATTACTTATGGTTTAGAGCGCATTGCCATGTATTTACAGGGCGTGAGCAGTGTTTATGATTTGGTGTGGTCAGAAGGGCCAAGTGGCGTTGTGACCTATGGTGATGTGTTTCATCAAAATGAAGTGGAAATGTCAGAATATAACTTTGATCACGCTGATGTTGATAGCTTGTTTACCAACTTTGATACCTATGAACGTGAAAGTGCAAAAATGATTGAAGCAGGTTTGCCGTTGCCAGCTTATGAGTTGGTTTTAAAAGCATCACATACTTTTAATTTATTGGATGCACGCAAAGCAATTTCTGTAACAGAACGACAACGTTTTATTTTACGTGTGCGCACATTAGCGCGTGATGTTGCACAGGCTTATTATGACCGACGCGAGTCACTTGGCTTCCCGATGGTGAATAAGCAGGAGGCGCAATCATGAGTGAAGTTAATAAACGCGATTTATTGATTGAGCTGGGCACAGAAGAGTTGCCACCTAAAGCACTGAAAAAATTAATCAACGCGTTTGAAGCCAGCATCAAGCAAAGTTTAGATAAAGCAGAATTAAGTTTCACGACCATTCAATCTTATGCTGCACCACGTCGTATGGCAGTGGTGGTTAATGATCTGCAAGTGCGACAACAAGATCGCATGATTGAACGCCGTGGCCCAGCGGTTACTGCTGCGTTTGATGAGGATGGCAATCCAACTAAAGCGGTACAAGGTTTTGCCCGATCATGTGGTGTTGAGGTTGACGATCTTGAAAAAATGGAAACGGACAAAGGTGCATGGTTGGTGTTTAAACAGCAACAATCAGGCGCGGAAACAGCCAATTTGATCGGCGATATTTTGCAACAAGCCCTAGCCGACTTACCGATACCAAAGCGAATGCGTTGGGGTAATTTACCGGGTGAGTTTGTTCGTCCTGTACATTGGCTTGTTTTATTGTTTGGTGATGATGTTATTCCTCTAGAATTATTAGGCGTAAAGTCTGGGCGTAATAGTTATGGGCATCGTTTCCATCATCCACAAGCAATTGAAATTCAATCGGCACGCCGTTATAAATCTCAGTTGGAACAAGCTCAGGTGCGGGTTGATATGGAAGCACGCCGTCAAACTATACATGACCAAGTTGTGGCCTTAGCCACAAAGCTCGGTGGTGAAGCGGTGTTGAATGAAGATTTATTAGATGAAGTAACAGGCTTGGTTGAATGGCCGGTTGCGTTATCGGGTTCGTACGATAAGCGTTTCCTTGAATTGCCAGCCGAAGCGTTGATCTCATCAATGGAAGAACATCAAAAATATTTTGCAGTGCGTGATAAAGCGGGTGAGTTATTACCTTATTTTATTACGATTTGTAACATTGAAAGTCGCGACCCTGCACAAGTGGTTGCTGGTAATGAGCGCGTTATTTTACCACGACTGAGTGATTCAGCATTCTTCTGGGAAACAGATCGCAAGCGCCCATTAGCTGATCGCCAAGAGCAATTAAAAACCATTGTATTCCAAAATAAATTGGGTACGGTTTTTGATAAATCAGCTCGTGTTGCTAAATTAGCAACAACGATCGCCACTGAAATTGATGGTGATGCCGCACTAGCAGAACGTGCTGCATTATTAGCTAAATGTGATTTAGTAACCGAAATGGTCGGTGAGTTTCCTGACTTGCAAGGGATTATGGGTCGTTATTATGCACGCTTAGATGGCGAGCATGATGAAGTGGCAGAAGCTTTAGATGAGCAATATTTACCGCGATTCTCGGGTGATAAATTACCCGAAACAAAAACAGGGCAAGCTGTAAGCTTGGCCGAAAAACTAGATACCCTAGTCGGCTTATTTGGAATCGGTCAGCCGCCAACGGGTGTGAAAGATCCTTTTGCTTTGCGCCGTGCTGCTTTAGGTGTGCTTCGAATAGTGATTGAAAATAAACTTGATGTTGATTTACAAAACTTAGTGCAGCACGCTCAACAAGGGTTTGATACGCAACTCACACAAGATGATGTGACAGAGCAGGTGATTCGTTATTTCTTTGACCGTTTACGTGGTTATGCCTTAGACCAAGGTATAAAGGCAGACGTGTTTGAGGCGGTATTAGCCGTTCAACCGACAAAACCGTTAGATTTTATGCAACGATTAAGTGCGGTAACTGAGTTTAGGGCATTAGATGCAGCAGAATCGTTAGCGGCAGGTAATAAGCGTATTGGCAATATATTACGAAAAAATGATGCTGAAGGTGAAGGCGCTGAAATTGATAGCAAGTTATTAAGCGAACCTGCAGAAAAAGCATTGGCAACGAAATTAGCTGAAGTGAGCAAGCAGGTTAAACCACTTGTTGAACAAGCTGATTATGCCGGTGTTTTACGCGCTTTAGCTGGCATGCGCGAAACGGTAGATGGCTTTTTTGATCAAGTGATGGTGATGGCCGATGATGAAGCTGTGCGTAATAACCGCTTAGCTTTATTAAACCAGACACGTGCTTTATTCTTGGGTGTGGCTGATATTTCGGTGTTGCAGCAATAAATGGAGTCACTCGATTTATGCCTTTAATAATACTGGACAGAGATGGTGTGATTAACCATGATTCGGATAATTTTATTAAGTCGCCGGCAGAGTGGGAGCCCATTGATGGCAGTTTAGAGGCGATTGCGAAATTAAATCATGCAGGGTATCGCGTTGTGGTGATTACTAATCAATCTGGTATTGCTCGTGGTTTATTGGACGTGGATACCTTAAGTCGGATCCATAATAAAATGCGGCGAATGCTCACGCAGGTGGGAGGCAAGCTTGAAGCTATTTTATATTGCCCGCACGGACCAGATGACGATTGTTCATGTCGAAAACCTAAAGAGGGCAGCTTTACCGAACTTGCCCAACGACTGCGAGTCAAGCTCGACAATGTGCCTGCTATTGGCGATTCGCTACGCGATCTACAGGCAGCAGAGGCCGCTGGAGCTAGGCCTATTTTAGTTAAAACAGGTAAAGGTGAGAGGACATTGTCCGAAGGTGGACTGCCTGAAAATGTTGCGGTTTATGATAATCTGGAAGTCGCAGTAAATGCATTGTTGGAATCTACAAAATAATGCTCTTTATCCGCTCAGCCATTTTTTTGATTCTTCAAATGATCACGGCAATTTTATTTTCATTAATAGGATTCCTTTTATGGCCGTTACCCTTTAGGTGGCGTTATAAAATCATGAGTAGGTGGGCTGTTTTAAACTTATGGTTTGTGGAAAAGATATGTGGAGTGAGTTATCAGGTAGAAGGGTTGGATAATATACCTGATGAGCCCTGCGTTATTATGTGTAAACATCAATCAGCATGGGAAACATTAGTATTGCAAGCGGTGTTTCCACCACAAGTATGGGTTTTAAAACGAGAGTTATTATGGATACCTTTTTTTGGTTGGGGTTTGGCCGTATTAAATCCAATAGCGATTGATCGGGGTGCCGGAAGAAAGGCGCTGAACCAAGTATTGGAACAAGGGAAAGATCGTTTAGCTTCGGGGGCGTGGGTCGTTGTTTTTCCTGAAGGTACTCGGATCCCAGAAGGTGAAATGGGACGGTTTGGTATGGGAGCAGCACGGTTAGCCGTTGAGGCTCAGTGTGCGGTTATACCCGTTGCACATAATGCCGGTAAGGCTTGGCCACGACATAGTTTTATTCGGAATCCAGGCACTATTACCTTGGTTATTGGTGAAAAAATAACCAGTGCTAACAAAAAAGCAGTAGAATTGAATGAGCAAGTTTATCAATGGATGGAGCAGCAAATGACACGGTTAGAAGGCAGCAAACCAACAACAAGAAAAACATTGCTAAAAGAGGATAAAAAACGTGGCTAAACCCGATGAGATTTTACGACTATTGTTAATTGATGATTCATTAACAACAGCGGATGTAATAACAACAACGCTTAGAAGTTCCGGCCATACGGTACGAGCAGCACGGTTTGACAAAATGGCTGATATAAAAGAGGCCTTAAATGAAAAATCATGGGATTTAGTTATATGCCGAGATACATTAATAACAATATCTCCTAAAGAATTTTTAGAGTATTTACATAATTTAGGACGTGATGTTCCTTGTATCATTCTGACGACTGAGTCTGAAATAGACGATGATTTATTTGATCTTGGTGCGCAAGATATTATGGTGTTTAGTGATACAAAACGTCTACAATTTGCTGTTAGCCGAGAGCTGAAAAACTTATTTGTTCGTCGATTAGGCCGACGTAATGAACGCGCTTTGCGTGAAAGTGATAAACGCAGTCAGTTGCTGCTTGAAATATCAAAAGAGGCGGTGGCGTATATTCATGAAGGCATGCATATTTATGCCAATCAAGCCTATGTAACCTTGTTTGGCTATGATGATGCCGAAGATCTTGATGGCTTACCTATCATGGATATGTTGGTAGGCAGTGAGCATAAAAAATTCAAATCTTTTTTTAAGGCATTTTCTGAAAAATCAGATTCAGATGCTAAAACAGTTTCAGTTATGTGCATAAATGAAGGGGAACAGGAATTCGAAGCACAGATCGAGTTTAGACATGCGGCGGTGGAGGGAGAAGATTGTATTCAAGTAACCGTTAAGGAAGAGCAAGCGGCATTAGTATCTGATGAACAGGTATCAGCTATTCGAGATATTGATACGTTGACAGGACTTCATAGTCGGACACGGTTTATGGATGAGCTAGATCGCGTAACAGTTGAGGCTAGTGAAAATGATGGAGTATCTCAGTTAATTTATATTGTACTGGATAATTTTCAAGTAATAAAAGAACAAGTGGGCTTAACTACAAGCGAAGCCATTGTCAAAGCAGCATCTGAATTACTAAAAGTAGAGTTAAAAGAGGATGAATTTTTGGCTCGCTATTCAGATCAAGTTTTCACCATCATTATCCATAATGGTGACGATGCATATATTGACGAACGAGCCGAGCATTATCGAAAATCTATTGAAGAATATACTTCTCAGTCAGATGGAAAGATAATTGACTTGAAATGTAGCATTGGTATCAGTCGGCTAACAGAAAATTTATTGTCAGCAGAAGAAGGGCTAGATCATGCCGATAAAGCATGTGCTGAAGCACAGCGCGCAGGTGGCAATCGCGTATCTAGGCATCAGATAGTGCTTTCTACTAAAGAAGCCGAAAGCCAAGATAAAGTGATGTGGATTGGCCGAATGCAAGATGCATTGAAGAATGAAGGTTTTTCTTTGCACTACCAACCCATTGTTAGTTTGCATGGTGCATCACAAGAATTATACGATGTACTTATTCGTATGAAAGAGCCTGATGGCACGGTGATTAGAGCTCGAGAATTTATGAAATATGCACAACAACCGCAATTAGTGATTGATATTGATAAGTGGGTGATTGAAAATGCATTAAATAGTTTAGCTGTACACCGAGCTACATTTCCTAAAACACGATTCTTCTTAAAGTTGTCGAAACAAACATTGCTTGATTCTTCTTTTATCAATTGGTTGATCACCCAGTTAAAAGGCCATGGATTTAACGGCAGTGTTTTTGTCTTTGAGATTAGCGAAACAGCAATTATAGACAATTTAGAAGAGACCCAAGCGGTGATCGCTAAATTGAAAAAAGTAGGCTGTGAATTTGGCCTAGAACATTTTGGCTCAGGCTTAGATTTTTCACACACATTAAGTGTGCTAGATGTTGAATATTTGAAAATTAATGGTTCTTTTGTTGAAAATATGGCAAAAGATAAAGAAAATCAGGCGGCGGTTAAAGCGATCATTGAAATGACGAAGCAAGCGGGTAAGCAAAGTATTGCCGAATTTGTTTCAGATGCAAGTAGCTTGGCATTATTGTGGCGATTAGGTGTTGATTATGCCATGGGTTATTACATTCAAAAACCTGCAGCAGACTTAAATTATAACTTTGATGATGATGAGTAGATCTTACTTTAACCTTATTATGAGCTCTCTTTTAAGATCACAATAAGTTTGTTGGAGTTTTTCTGATGTCGCTGCTTGCATCGTTATCGTGCAGATAGGGTCGCCTTTTAATATGGTTGAACCGGTTACGGGAATATCATGACAGGTGGGAGGCCACACGGCCTCAGCTAAGATATGTGTATCATGCTCGGCATAATAATAATGAAGTCTTGAAGGTGATGACGTTTTAATTCTGAATTCATCAGCAAGAAGGCCGTTACAGGCATTGATATGGTGCTGAAATAAAGCTTCTCTACAATCGACTAATTCTGCCGATGCGCTTATTCTAGGATTAAGCTCTAATATTAATAATTCCCCCCGCGTTGAAATTATAAAATCAATACTATTGACACCATATAAGCCGACTGCGAAAGTGAGTTTATTAATCGCTAGCGTTAAATCTTGTTGATGGTGTTCTGATATTAGCCATGGCGAAGTAATGCCCCCTAGTCGAAAAGGTGATGACTCGCAAGGCTGTAGATATTGCTGATTGATATTGAGCAGTTGAGCTTGTTTACCATCTGCGATAAATAAGCCTGATCCACTTATACCCGCCTCATAACGCTGATAATAGGTATCGTCTGTTTGTTGCAGTGCCTCTAAATATTGGATATGTATTCCACCTAGGCCTGAGGATGACTTTGCTAGCCATGCCGTATCCTTTGGTGGCTTAAATAATGTGTCAGGATAAGAAATTTCGAGTTGTTTGAGCAGATTAAAAAATAGGGTCGGTGTTTTAATGGTATGAATGCTCGCCGCAGTATTACCGAGAAGCGTGATGTTGGCAGCAAGATTGTTTAGGAATGGGTAATGCTGTTCAATGCCACTACCACATATTAAAAGACAGTTTTCACCTTGAGACAAATTTGCAAGAATATCTAGGATTCTATTTTCTGACAGCTGGGATATTGGAGCAAGCTGTTGCCAACGTTCAGCAATATCTAAGGTATCTTGGTCGCCAAAGCAATCAGCCACCCAAACACGGTAACCGGCTTGGCTGGCTGATTGCGCTATAAAACGGCCACTTTGTGCAAATACCAGTATAGGGAGCAGCTGCTCTTGCACGGATATAGTTATTTAAACGAGCTTACGAGCACCATCAAAGGCATTGCGGAAATCTAAATAAACAGGCTTATCTGCGTGGAGTGTTTCTTCTAATAATGTTTTTTGTAACTGATATTTAACATTACCAACGGCTAGCGCTCCAACACCTACGGCACCTTCAGAATTTGTTGCATACTCTAATGGTTTGCCTAAATCCATAAGATCGACACCTTCAATACCTAGAGGTGGAACGGCATTCACATCTCCCGCTACTTTTAATCGTTTTGCATCTTCTAAAACAGAAGCACTAAGCACTTGAATCCCCGCTTTTGCGGTACAGAAAACAATATCTGCATTTGATACCAAGCGAGCTTTATCAGCATCAGATGCTGCGGTTGTCGCTTTTAAATCAACACCGTAGCGTCGTTTTGCTTCATCAGCATAATCTAGTGCAGTATCGATAGAAAAGTGATCAACAATCGTTGTTATTGCACCTTGTTCAGCAGCAATAACAGCCGTGGCTAGACCAACTGGCCCTGTACCACCAAAGACAATTGCTCGCGCACCTTTAAGTTCTTGGCCAAAATTATTTTTTAATTCTTTCTCTACACAAGCAACCAATGCCGCCGCTGTTGTAAATGCACCACTAGGATCAGCAAAAACAGAAATTTCAAATGGCGGAACCATTGCTTTTTTTGCTGAATCTAGCATATCCATAGCAAGGCCAATATCGCGACCGCCTAGGAATAAGCCAGTCTTTTTCACACCAGAAGGTCCTCGTGAGAAGATGGCATCTTGAGTTAATCCCGCTACTTCTTCAAGTTTTACACTTGAATAAGGGATAACAACATCATAGCCAGCATCAACGGCCATATTTATATCAAACGGACTATTGTGAACATTGGGATCTAGCATATGGAGAATCGGACGTTTAGCCATGGTGGTTCCTTAATAATTATTTTTAATTGGGTATATCGTTCTAATAATAAGCGTTATGACACAGTAATTTCAATCTTGGCACCCTTTTCATTTGCCTTGGCAGTAACAAATGATAGCCCAATATCATCTATATTTTGTTGTTGAACGTGGCGTGACAAATCGCTAATTAATTGTTGAGCAGTGGCATCATCTTCGACAAAAACGCATCCAGTTGGCCCCCATGAGCTTTGAGCAATGCCAGTATGACCCTGATTTTGTGCGTGAATTAATAATGATGTGATGCGTTGACTGGTATAGCGCCCACCCTGAGCAGGCGCAAAATGATCACCGATTAAAGATTGAATATCAGTAATTGCTTGGCCAAAGGGGGCAATTTCTTGCTCGATTATCGCGGGGAGCAACTTCATTAAAACGTGATGGCAAATAGCTTGAGAATCCGCTAATGGAAAAGCGGCCAAATTTTCGAATGCAAGCAGCTCTTGCTCACCATGAATACCTTGGCTATTGTTGTCCATAATAAGGACTATTCGCCAATTCTGCGGGAAATCATGATGTGTTAACAAGGGAGGTATAGTTGATGACGAACTCAGGCCACCATCAACAATAAACCCACCCTGGTCAAATGTGGCGATACCTATGCCAGAACGTGCACCTCTACCTAATTGCTCAGCAATTGTTCGGGTACTCGCCGATATATTATGCAATTTACATAAGGCTGTACATATTGCGATAGCAAGTTGAGTGCCCGAGCCTAGCCCTGCATGGGATGGAATTAACTCAATTAATTCAATAAACACACCTTGCTGAGCAACAGGAATATTTTCCCCTAAGGACATATAAAAATGATCAATGATGCTCTTTGTTCGTTGTATCAATGCGGCAGAAACATTGGCACCGACAATAGCTGTTTCAGCTTGTAACTGCATGTCGATAACAACACGATGACTGTCAATAGCTAAGCCGATACTACCGAATTTTCGACCTGTATTGCCATTAAGGTCTAAAAAACCTAAATGTAATCGTGCAGGAGCACTTACGCGAACTTTCAAATTAATTATTAAGTACCTTTAATTTAGAGATCTATTTTACATGCAATATCATAGATTGTAGTTTCATCGAGGAATTGGTCGTTGCTTTCAAATAGCGCACTAATGGCACCGCGATGCACTTTCATTTTGAAATTACCGATTGCTATCGCGCCGTAGAAATGGACGCCTTCTTTTTCAGTGCCATTATCCATAACCTCTAGGCCTTCTACACCCATAGGAGGCACAGCATTAACATCTGCGATAACATCAAGAGTTTCATTATTTTGCCATGCTGATTTAGGTAGAATACACACTCCAGCGGGGCCACAAGCAACGGCAACATGAGCACCTTTTAATAATTTGGCGACAGTCTCATCACTGCGGCTTTCTCCCGGAATAATGTCAACGCCATAGTCTTGTTTCATTTGTTCAGTAATTGCTTTTGCTCGTGCTAAACTTCGGGACGTAATAATAACTTCAGAGGCGCCTTCTTTAATAAAATATAAGGCACTACGCTGGCCAACAGGCCCACCACCAATAATTACGACTTTTTTGCCACTGATATCATAATTGGTGAGGACTTTTCGAACGACCGCTGCGGCAGTAGTATTTGAACCATTCGGATCAAGCATAACGGAAACACTAACAGGACCAAAGAATGCTTTTTTTACCGCCTTACCTACAAGTTCACTAGCGGCCACATTAGAGCCACCAATAAAAATCGCACTATTTTTTAAGTTTTTACCACCACGCGTAAAGATCATGCCATGTACATGAGGCGTAACGTTGTCTCGTGTGATGCCACCATAAGCAATGATATTATCAACACCGGCATCATACACAACAGCTTGGTCAAAAGCGCTAGGCACAGGATCGGTATCAAGGTGGAGTAATAGTTTTTTCATTGGGTAATAATTCCTAAATTTTGTTATTTATACTAAAAATGATTCTACATGAACTTATATCGGTCAGGAAAATAAAAACTTCACAGTTAAAAGTTGGATTGATATGAAAGTAAGGGCATGAAACTGCACACGAATGGATAAAGTTCAGGTATTATGCCAAACAAGCAAGGAACTATCTACTGAATGAACAGTCTTTAGATCTCTAGTATTGAATAAGTATAATTTAGGAGTTAGGAATGAAAAAAACCAGTATTTCACTAATAATTGCTGGCATGATGACGCTACCAAGTGTCGGAACTGCAAATGATTTTTTAACGGTTACTACTGTGCAGTATGTACAACAGTGTATCGAATTGAATAGTGCAAAAATGAACCTTTATGAATCAACCTATAAATGTTCATGTGTGATCGATAAGTTATCTGAAGACTTTACGCAAACGGAATTTGAAGAAGCAAATACGGGTTTTCTGTTAAAGAATATGCCGGGCGATCGTGGTGGCGAGTTTAGAGATGATAAGAATGTGCGCGCAGGAATTAGCTCATTTCAACAAAAACATATAGAAGCATATGAAAAATGTAAGATGAGAAGATAGCAGTAGTAAATCATAGCTTATAAAAAAGGCCGTATCTAATATTTAGATACGGCCTTTTTTGATCTTAAACGGGTATAAAAGAAGTGCTACATAATTTCTTTTTGCTGTGTAAATTCTTGGTCTTTGCTGTCTTTTACATCTGCTTTTAATATGCCTGCTTCAGTCGGCGTGAAAGTAAAACGAATACTAGGATCTTCGCTCACTGAAATACCGGTATCAACAGAAATCAACTCTTTATCGTTATAGCTGATCGTCATGTTAGTGACGCGGTGTTCACGAATGTATCGACGTGTTGCTTGATCAAATTGTAAGCCGTTATAGTTAGGGTGGCTAACAATCACTTGTGCTGTTACAGGTTCACCAATAGTAGGTTTACGCATACGGATCTGCATTTTACCTAATCGTGCTAACGCGGCCGCGGCATCTTTACCAGCAGGAGCGCTACAACCACCCGATGCTTTTACAAAACGAGAAACCATATGCAATGAACCATCATTCATTTCAGCAATAGCGCGTACATAAGTGTATTGGTCAACCCGCATACGTGTTGAAATATCAACTAGACCTAAATCAGGTGATAAATGAAAATTTGCTGAATAAGGTTCAGGATTATTATCAATAATAAAGTGAATATTCTTGATATATTTATCTGCTGTTGGTTTAAGTGTAGACTTAATAGTAATAGGCACAATAGCCGCATCTTCAGCACGCTTTGGTGCTTCTATTGTTAACCAGTCATCAGCATCTTCAAGAATAGATTCAGCTCTATCGCCAAAATATTCAACTTTTAAGGTTGGCCATAAAGGCTCTGTAGGCGTCACCGCACTAGCCGGCGCGCTTATAAATGCTAGAGCCAAGCTAGCCGTTAATAGGCTTAAAATACGATTGAACATAGTGTCTCTCCACTTTTTAAATTAATTATTATTATTCCCATTCAAGTTGCACAAATGAGGATGTAACATTACGACGGTGATAGTTAGGGAAAAGTTCCCAACTATTTTGCTCGGTTATTCCTACTGTTTCCGTTGCTTCTTTAATTGTACCTAAGTTATCAACGATGACACGAATTTCATCATGAATAGTGGTGAAATAGCGAATTTGGTTTTCAAAACCTTGTTGCCATAGATCGTCGCTAGCCGTACCATGCCCTGGAACAACGTAGTTCAAATCGAGCTTTTTAAGCTGTTGCATGGTTGATAACCAACCATTGATACTGCCGTCGAGGACAGGAATACGCTCCATAAATAATAAATCCCCAGTCCACAATGTTTTTGTTTTTTGATCGAACACAGTCAGATCATTATCGGTGTGTGAAGTGGGATAGGCCGTCAGTATCAGTTTTCTATTACCTAAATCGAGCGTTATAGGATCGCCTACAGAAACAGTGCGTGTTGGAGATATAAATTCCGTTCCTTTATAAGCCGCACCGAGTGTTTCTTTAAATGTTTTAGCAAAGAATCCTTGGCGCGCGGCAATAGCGGCAGGAAGCTTTTCATTCCCAATAAACTCTGGATTATCATCTTTAAAAGCAGCGTTACCAAAAATATGATCAGGATGAACGTGTGAGTTAATTACGTAGCAGACGGGTAAGTCAGTTTTTTCTGTAATTGCCTGGCGTAAATAAGTACCTTCAAGATAACTACCGCCACTATCAATAACAGCAACGCAGTGTTCACCAATAATAAAACCAACATTCGCTATCGCACCGATATTTTCTTCCGATGCATCTTGGTGGATGCCTTGATGGTAATAAATTCCCTCAGTTACTTCCTTAATGGGGTAGTTGTTATTGCTTTCATTTTTGCTCTCACTATTACAACTAGTGATGAGTAACGATAAAAGTAAAGCAGAGACGGAAAGTGAAATTCTATGCATATTGACACCTTTTATATAGCTTACTTGCTGATACAATAACGTATATTTCAATCCAATATCCAGTTTTAAGAGACCAAAATATGACAATTCGCACTCGCTTTGCACCCAGCCCAACAGGTTATTTACATGTAGGAGGTGCGCGCACCGCACTATTTTCATGGCTTTACGCGCGAAAGCATGGCGGTCAGTTTATTTTGCGTATTGAAGATACGGATTTAGAGCGCTCTACCGCAGAATCAGTAAACGCTATTTTAGAAGGTATGACATGGCTAGGATTGGAATATGATGAAGGTCCTTTTTATCAAACCCATCGCTTTGATCGTTATAAAGAAGTGATCGCTCAGTTATTAGAGCAAGGTGATGCTTATTATTGTTATTGTTCTAAAGAAGAGTTGGACACATTACGTGAGCAGCAACGTGCCAATAAAGAAAAACCGCGATACAACGGAAAATGTCGTCACGCGGCACAAGAAAAAAAGGGCGTTGCCCCTGTTATTCGTTTTAAAAACCCACTCGAAGGTAGCGTGATTGTTCAAGATGCCGTCAAAGGTAATATTGAATTTCAAAATAGTGAACTTGATGACTTAATCATTGCGCGACCTGATGGGACGCCTACCTACAATCTAACCGTGGTGGTCGATGATCTTGATATGGGCTTAACACATGTTATTCGTGGTGATGACCACTTAAATAATTCGCCAAGGCAAATCAATATTTTCAAGGCTCTGGGTGCTGAAGTACCTGTATTTGCACACTTGCCTATGATTTTGGGAGATGATGGCGCGCGTTTATCAAAACGCCATGGTGCAGTAAGTGTGATGAGTTACCGTGATGAAGGATATTTGCCTGAAGCACTATTAAACTATTTAGTTCGATTAGGTTGGTCACATGGTGATCAAGAAATATTT
The DNA here is from genome assembly GCA_026988435.1 of Methylophaga sp. GTDB lineage: Bacteria > Pseudomonadota > Gammaproteobacteria > Nitrosococcales > Methylophagaceae. The sequence goes on along the minus strand of JALSLH010000053.1, from coordinate 80,513 downwards.
TCAATTGATGAAATGATTTCATTATTTGATATTATTGATGTTAATAAATCAGCCTCAGCATTTAATACTGATAAATTGTTATGGTTAAATCAGCACTACATTAAAACAAGTACGGCTGAGCATATTGCCCATCATCTAGCTTGGCATATGGGACAATTGAGTATCGATCCAGCAGATGGCCCAGATTTAGTGAAGGTTGTAGCATTGCAACAAGAGCGGGCTAAAACCTTAGTTGAAATGGCCGCGAATAGTCAGTTCTTTTATAAAGAAGTGACGGAATACGATGAAAAAGCAGCTAGAAAGAATCTCACGCCCGCCAGTGTAGAGATCTTAGAAAATATGGTTCAACGGTTATCAGCCTTGCCAGAATGGCAAGCTGAACCTATTCATAGCCATATAAAAGAATGCTCTGTAGCCAGAGAGATTGGTATGGGTAAAGTTGCACAACCTATTAGAGTGGCAATTACCGGTAACACTATGTCGCCCCCTCTTGATGTAACACTTGAATTATTGGGAACTGAGCGCACATTGGCCGCAATGAAGTCGGCAGTGACGTGGATCAACGATCAAAAGTGAGATCTAGGTCAAGAATATTACCCCTTTATTTTCAAATAGTTACGCTCTCGGGAAAAACTTCCCGAAAATAACAAGGATATTCTCTTAAAAAAAATGAGGAAGATGCTTGACTATTAATTTCACTGGGATTAATGTTCTCCAACGCGTTCTGTTTAATTGAACAGAATTGTGTCTTATTATAATAAAGCAATAGAGGAAAACTTTATGAAGCTGAAAACATTATCAATTGCAATGCTAGCAATTGCTACATCTGGTGTAGCAGTAGCAGATGAATTGCTAACAATGCAACAAAACGAAAACAACTGGGTGTCTGCAGCCGGTAACTATAACAACCAACGTTATAGCACACTAGCACAAATCAACAAAGATAACGTTGCTGATTTGAACATGGCATGGTCTTTCTCAACAGGTGTTTTACGTGGTCACGAAGGTAATGCTCTAATTATCGACGGTACTATGTATGTACACACTGCATTTCCTAACATTGTATTCGCATTAGATTTAAACAATGACGGCGCAATCAAATGGAAATATGAACCAAAACAAAACTACGACGAAACTGTTCCAGTTATGTGTTGTGACACAGTGAACCGTGGTTTAGCTTATGGTGCAGGCAAAATCTTCTTGAACCAAGCTGATACTACTTTAGTAGCCTTAAACATGGGTACTGGTGAAGTTGTTTGGTCTCACAAACGTGATGATGCTAAACGTGGTGCTACTTCAACGGGTGCTGCACACGTATTTAAAGATAAAGTACTTGTAGGTATCTCTGGTGGTGAGTTCGGCGTACGTGGTTACGTTAAAGCTTACGATTTAGATGGTGCAGAAAAATGGCAAGTTTTCAGCACAGGTCCTGATGCTGAAATGGGTTTCGATCCTAAGAAAACAACATCTATGGGTAAACCTGTAGGTAAAGACTCTTCATTGAAAACTTGGAAAGGCGATCAATGGAAAATCGGTGGTGGTACAACTTGGGGTTGGTATTCTTACGATCCTGATCTAAACATGTTCTACTACGGTAACGGTAACCCATCAACTTGGAACCCGGCTCAACGTCCTGGTGACAACAAATGGTCTATGTCTTTATTCGGTCGTGATTTAGATACAGGTATGGCTAAATGGGTATACCAAATGACGCCTTACGATGAGTGGGATTATGATGGTATCAATGAAGTTCCATTAGCAGATCAAAAAATCAACGGTAAAATGCGTAAAACATTAGTGCATTTCGATCGTAATGGTTTTGGTTACACAATGGACCGCGTAAGTGGTGAATTGTTAGTTGCTGAAAAATATGATCCAGCTGTGAACTGGTCTAATGGTGTAAGCCTTAAGACGGGTCTTCATGATCGTGTAGCTAAATATTCTACAGCACGTAACGGTGCAGACGTAAATACACAAGGTATTTGTCCTGCTGCGTTAGGTTCTAAAGATCAGCAACCTGCTGCATACTCTCCACGTACTGGTTTATTCTATGTTCCAACAAACCATGTATGTATGGATTATGAACCGTTTGAAGTTGAATACACTTCAGGTCAACCGTATGTTGGTGCGACTTTAGAAATGTTCCCAGCGCCAGGTGGTACACACTTAGGTAACTTCATTGCTTGGGATGCACGTGTAGGTAAGATCGTATGGTCTAACCCAGAACGTTTCTCAGCATGGTCTGGTGCGTTAGCAACAGCGTCTGATTTAGTATTCTACGGAACACTAGAAGGTTACATCAAAGCGTTAGATGCTCAATCTGGTCGTGAATTATGGAGATTCAAAACTCCATCAGGCATTATCGGTAACGTAAACACGTACAAGCATGACGGTAAACAGTTCATCTCAATCCTTTCGGGTATTGGTGGTTGGGCTGGTATCGGTATTGCGATTCCTAGCTTAGAAAACAGCTCTGATGGTTTGGGTGCGGTAGGTGCGTACTCAGCTCTATCTAGCTGGACTAACTTAGGTGGTGTTTTAAGTGTATTTAGCCTATAAGACCTTTAACTATTAAATTTATTTAATAGCTAAAAAGCTAAATTAAAGAAGCCCGGCACTTGTGTCGGGCTTTTTTTATAGTTATAGTTAACCCGATCTTAGTGAGTTCGGGATTATTTCCTAGGGATAAATGGTCTGATATCCTATATTATGGGATATTCAATAAATACGTTGCTAGGACACAAATATGAAGTTTAAGGAATATAAGATGGTATCTAAAGTAATATCAATTTTTCTATTAGGGTTGCTAGTCAATATCAGCCTTTCTTATGCGGGTGACTTTAAGCCTTTAAAAGGTCAAACTGCGGTTCGAGTATGTGCCGATGCATATAACTTACCGTATTCTAATAATAAATTAGAAGGGTTTGATAATAAAATTGCCTCATTAATTGGTGAAGAGCTTGGTATTCCCGTTGAATATTACTGGTTTCCACAACGAATTGGTTTTTCACGTAATACGATTAAAAAAGTCGATCCTAAAACAGGGCGGTTTTTATGTGACTTAGCGATGAGCATTCCCGCAGGTCCAGGTCGATATCTAACGACTAAGCCTTATTTCAAATCTATAGATGTTATGGTCTATCGCAGTGGCGAAGGCTATGAATTAAATAGAATTAGTGATATTGCTAAAGTAAAAGAACAACAAGGTAAAAAGCTAAAAATAGGCCTTTTCGATCGCGCAATTGAAACGGAAGCGCTATTAAATGATGGTTTAGAAGATCAAATTGAATATTATCAATTTATGGCGGGTGATACACGCGTTTATCCAGGCCGACTTGTTGAAGACGAACTTTCGCAAGGCAAAATCGATGTGGCATTTTTATGGGGTCCGGTAGGGAGCTATTATGCCAACCACGCAACAGTACCTATGACAGTAGTTCCTTTGGATGAGCTAGGCGAAAACTATGTATTTAGTTTTGCGATGGGTGTCCGCAAGCAAGATAAAGCGTGGCGTGATTTGCTTGATAATATCTTGGAGGCTCGAAAAGATGATGTTGCAGCTATTATCAGCGAATATAAATTACCCTCTATTGCAAATGTTGAACCTGCTCAAGAAAAAGAAAGAAAAGCACCTTATTCTATAGTTGATGGCAAAGTGGATAATAAAACCTATGTTGGATGGCGCTTATTTAACTCAACGTGTTTCGTATGTCATGGAAAGAATGCTACTGGAACAGAGCGTGCACCCAATTTAGTAGAAAAAATGGCGAATATGAGCGGCTATAAATTTCGTAAAAAAGTGTTAGGCCGTTATTTTGCAGTAGTTAATTTTGATGATCCAGAAAGCAGGATGGCTTATTTGGGTGAAGAACAGTCATCACAATTCAAGATGCCTACCTGGAACGACGATCCTGATATTAGATCTCATATTGGTGATTTGTATGCCTACCTAAAAGCGCGTGCTGACGGCGCATTGGGTGAAGGGCGACCAGAGAAACTCGAAGAGTAGCCTTGTAAGGCCTTCTACAACTATTCAATGGTAGCCTGAACAATCGATGTCAGGTTATCGTTGATTCGTTTCGCAAATGCATTTTGACGTTCATTGTTGGTATTAGTCAGCATTAATTTGGTACCAACGATTACACCTTCTTTTTCTTCGCGAACAGTAACAATACAAGGCATATCGTTAATGAGATCGGAGTTTATTTCCATCATTTCTTTTGCATAAGTGATATTGCAAAAACTAATAACGGTAGAAAGTGGGTAATCTTTCTCACCACGGTCGCGGATTGCTTTGCCAATATTGCTGCGGTGGATAATACGGTAATTATGCTCTGAGATAGCAATATCAAGGTTTAATAAGGTCTCTTCATAATCATATTCACTAGCAAGTTGGTAGATTCGATTTGAGGTTTCATTATTACCGTTGCATGCAACCAAGAAAGTTAGCATAAAAATAAAGATAAAATGAATCTTTACGGTCTGTTTTGTAGTCATAATAATACTCACATTTAAAAATTGCTTTTAATACGTGTCAGAAGGCTTTACACGTTATATTTTTAGTGTATCGTGGTGTTTCATATCTATATAGAATAACATTAAATTTACAGAGGTATCATAGTCGTGCAAAAAATTTGGGTTTCTTTAATTATGGCGGGTATTTTGGCATTCACTGCTATCAATGCGTCGGCTGTTACAGGCTTTTCTGACATTAATAATGAATTGTTTGATAAAGCGCATTTAAAAAATATTTCAAAGCCGGTAACACTGCATTATAAATATAAAAAGCAGAGTTTTATTGATGGTGAGCGTGAAGACACTATTGATGTTGTGGTGACTAATATACGTAACACGGGCCGACGTGATACACATTTTGACTTCTTCACGGGCAAGGCTAATCGACCTTACCAAGATCGTAATAATCAACAAGGTAATGGGATCTTTGTTTTATACCTTGAATTTGATATTCATGAACTTGAACGATTAACGGGCGGGAAATGGAACTATTTTCAGAGAAAGATCCGCTGGGCTTTAGCTAAAGGTGCTAAATCAGAAAAAGTTGAAATTGATTACCAAGGTGAAAAAGTAAAAGCGATGCAATACACTATTCAGCCTTTTATTAATGATCCAAAAAACGCGAGATATGCTCTATACGCAAGCAAATATTATATTTTCACCTTATCGGAAAGCATCCCGGGTGAGATATACCAAATTCGCACAATAGTGCCAGATGGTAAAACATGGCAAGAAGGTGATGAAGTTGTGACAGAGGAAGTGCTAACGTTTGATGGCGTGACCTACGAAACAGCAGACAAGGATTAATTTAATGGGGTATCGTACTAGTCTGTACCCCTTTACTTTACAACTTTTAAACCAGGTCTTTTTTTCTTCGGGGGAGTAGGCTTGCTTGGTGGCGTTGAGGATGAAGGCAGGGATTCTTCTTCAGTGAAGAACATGCCCTCATTGTTTTCTTTACCGTAGATCGCAAGTACAGCGACGATTGGAATAAATAACTCCATAGGCTTACCAGAGAACCGTGCTGAAAAACTGATCCATTCATTATCGGCGTGGAAGTTATTGACTGCACCTGGTTCAACATTAAGAATGATTTTGTCATCATTTATATATTCGGTAGGGACTTGAACGCCATCAAAAGTCGTATTTACCAGCAAATAAGGCGTATTTTTATTGTCCAATAGCCATTGATAAATAGCTCTGATCAAATAGGGTTTTTGAGGGGTCATGGTCGCATTGCTCGCTCAATATCACTTAGACTGGCTTGAAAACTATCCCGTGCAAAAATACGTGCAGCGTAATCTTCCACGGCTTTTGCTTTTGTTGGTAGTTTAATATTAAGTGATGGTAAACGCCAGAGTAAAGGCGCTAAACTACAATCTAATAATGAGAATTCCTTACTCATAAAGAAAGGCGCTTCTGCAAATAAAGGTGCGAGTACAGTCAGATCTTCTTGCAACGCTTTACGGGCTTTGGATATTTTTCCTTTTTCTAAGCCAGATAATATTCCCCATTGGGCATACCAGTCTGTATCAATTTGATGCAGCATTAACCGCATTTTAGCGCGTGAAATAGGATCATTCGGCATTAAAGCGGGTTGTAAAAATCGCTCTTCAAAATAGCTAATAATGATATTAGAATCGAATAATGCAACATCACGATCTATAAGAGTAGGACTTATCCCAGAAGGATTTATTGATACTATGTCTTCGGGCCACTGGCCATCAATAACATCTTCGATATTGGCATCGATGTTCTTTTCATGGAGAACGATGCGGGTGCGATGGCTGAAAGGACAGCTAGGGTCTGAATATACCGTCATTGCTGCATGGCGGTTGTTATCATTCATGGTAGTGTAACCCTATTGATTTTTTCTCAGCATAGCCGCTATTGGCTATGCTGAGAGAATAATTATGCTGGTTAATGTATGTCTTTCCAGAACGCTTTCTTCATTGGGTAGACGACTAAAAATAGTAGGAATAGGTAAAGTAAAACCCACTTTCCTAAAGCGAGACGTTGGATTTTAGATGGCTCACCTATATACGCTAGGAAATTAACAAGATCTGCTACTGTTTGATTATAGTCAGAATCAACGCCTTTAGTGGCCGTAGCTAAATGACCATGTTCATTTTCCAGATAGCCTTGTTGTTGCCATAAAACGTGTGGCATACCTACATCTTTAAAGGCCAAGTTGTTTGTTCCAATTGCGCGCTCTTCATCTAGATAAAAAGTGCGGAGATAGGTGTTTAACCAATCTGCACCACGAGCACGAGAGATAACAGAAAGATCTGGCGGTATTACACCAAACCATTTTTTTGCATCGGCAGGACGCATGGCAATGGTCATTGTGTCTCCCACTTTATCTGATGCAAACATTAAGTTCTCTGCCACTTGCTTGTCTGTTAGGCCAAGATCTTTTGCCATACGGTTATAGCGCATAAAAGAGGCGGCATGACAGCTAAGACAATAATTAACAAAGGTTTTAGCGCCACGTTGTAACGAAGCCTTATCTGATAAATCAATTTCAACAGGTTCAAGATGCATTTTTGATGATGCCATCAATTGTGTTGATGAAACGGATAATAAGCTAATAAATAATAAGTAGATTAAGTTTCTCATTTCATTGTCACCCTGTCTGGTACAGCCTTATCTTTATCAATGCTGGTGTAGAAAGGCATGAGAATAAAGAATGCAAAATAAATAACACTAAATATACGCGCTAAAATAGTATTGTTTACTAACAGCGTCGTATCGGCCGATGGTTGTGTCCCTAAGTAGCCTAATACAATAAAACTAATAATAAATAATGTTAACGCTATTTTCCAAATCGGACCGCGATAGCGAGTCGATTTAACAGGGCTACGATCTAACCACGGAAGTAAGAAGAGAAAGACCTGTGCCGCCCCCATTGCTGCAACGCCAGCGAAAGCGGAGCCAGCTACACTTGGAACAGCACGTAAGATGGCATAGAAGGGTGTGAAGTACCATAATGGCACAATATGCTCAGGTGTTTTCAGTGCATCGGCAGGGATAAAGTTATCTTTTTCTAAGAACCAGCCACCAAACTCAGGAGCATAGAATATAATTAATGCAAAGATAAATAAGAATACTACGACCCCGACAATATCTTTCACCGAATAATAAGGATGGAATGGGATGCCATCAAGAGGAATGCCATTTTTATCTTTATTTTTCTTAATTTCAACACCATCAGGATTGTTTGAGCCTACTTCATGTAGTGCAATGATATGGGCAACAACTAAACCAAGTATTACTAATGGCACCGCGATAACATGGAATGCAAAGAAGCGGTTTAATGTCGCATCAGCAACAACAAAATCACCGCGAATCCATAACGCTATATCTGGCCCAATAAATGGAACTGATCCAAATAAATTGATAATTACCTGAGCACCCCAGAATGACATTTGCCCCCAAGGTAGCAGGTATCCCATAAACGCTTCAGCCATTAAAGCCATATAAAGGCACATACCAAAGATCCACACTAGTTCGCGTGGCTTTTTATATGAACCATAAAGAATACCGCGGAACATATGCAGATAAATAACAATAAAGAATGCAGATGCCCCTGTTGAGTGCAAGTAACGAATTAACCAACCCCAGTTCACATCACGCATAATGTATTCAACCGAGGCAAAGGCGAGAGCTGCATCAGGTTTATAGTTCATTGTTAAGAAAATGCCCGTCACAATTTGAAGAACCAAGACCAGCATGGCTAGTGAACCAAAGAAATACCAGAAGTTAAAGTTTTTTGGAGCATAATATTTGGAAAGATGATCTTCCCACATTTTTGTGGCTGGAAAACGTGCGTCTACCCATCCCATTAAACTAGAAAACATTATGCGGCTCCTTGTGCATCTTCGCCAATAACGAGGCGGTTATCGCCTTGGAAATAATAGGGTGGAACAACCAAGTTTGTCGGTGCAGGAACGCCTGCATAAACACGACCGGCTAAATCAAATCTTGAACCATGGCAAGGACAGTAGAACCCGCCTTTCCATTTAGGGCCTAAATCTTCAGGTGCCAGTTCAGGACGATAGGTTGGAGAACAACCTAAATGTGTACAAACACCGACTAAAACAATAACCTCATCACGAATTGAGCGCGTATCATTTTTACAATATTCAGGTTGTTGACTAGTAACACTACTACCAGGATCGACAAGTAAGCTATCGAGAGAAGCAAGGTTTTCGATAGTTTCGGTGGAGCGGCGGATTATCCAAACCGGCTTTCCGCGCCATTCAATGGTCATTTGCTGACCAACTTCAAGCTTACTGATATCTGCTTCAACAGCTGCACCAGCTGCTTGTGCTTTGGCACTTGGAAGCATAGATGTGACAAAAGGTACGGCAACGGCTGCGGCGCCGGCTCCACCCACAACTACACTTGCAGCCGTGGTTAGAAAGCGTCGTTTACCGTTATCAACGGTGTTACTCATAAGGCAAATTCCTAATAAATTTGTTTTTAATCGATATTATTTCTAGTTACTAATAAATTTATCGACTTTAGGATAATAAATCTTAATAATTTTACCATAGCTAACAGAGATTAAAACAAAAAAACCTGCTTAAATATAAGCAGGCCTTGAGTTAGATCACAATTTGATGCTTTTTTATTAGCAGATTATGATTGGATGTTCTTAAAGAACACTATCGAGTGCTTCTTTAGCGCCTTTAAGGGTAAATATTGTTTCACCTTTTGAACCGTCAAGCAGTGTAAAAGAAAAGGTAATTTGTTTGCCGGTCGACAATTGTTTTATGGTATCAAGATGCGGGCGGGCGGCCCCTTGGAATATAGGGCAGATAACACGTTCAGGTAGACGTTCAGCAATAATGTGATTCACACTAAAGTCTCTAGCTGTAGAGATGCTTTTGTCGTCACTAACAACAATGGCTTCAATACCTTCATCAGCAGGCACAATGGTTGCGACAAAACCGCGTAGCATTTGCACTGGTTTGTAGTCATCTATTTGAAAGAGTGGCAGGGGACGTTGCGCTAGTTCATCAAAACTGTAATCCGATAAGCTAAAATCTAGCCAAACATAACCTTCAGCTGTTTTGAAAACCGCCAACTCATAACCTTCTTCATTTCTGACCATTGCGGATTGTGATTGCGCTTGCGTTGCTTCATGGCTAAATGTTTCGACTGTCCAGTCGGCAAAACTTGCTGTTGAAAATAGCGTAATAATTAAAAATATAATCTTATTCATTATAGGTAGAACCTTCAGATTGTTGTAATGCCCACATGGCGGCATAGCGTCCTTTTTGAGCTAATAACTGAGCATGGCTCCCGCGCTCGACAATAGTGCCGTGATCTAACACTAGAATCATATCAGCATTTACTGTTGTTGATAAGCGGTGAGCAATGACAAGTGTTGTTTTGTTTGTACTAATACTTTCCAAGGCATTATTTATCGCTTTTTCAGAGTGACTATCTAATGCTGATGTTGCCTCATCAAAAATTAAAATTTGAGGATTCTTTAATAATGTGCGGGCGATAGCCACACGTTGCTTTTCCCCTCCTGACAACTTTAGACCACGTTCTCCGACAAGGGTTTCATAACCATCAGGCAATCGTTCAATAAACTGATGAATGTGGGCTTGTTTGGCGGCTGCAAATACGGCCTCTTTATCAACACTGGGATTACCATAAAGTATATTGTGATAAATCGACTCATTAAACAAAACAGTATCTTGCGGCACGACGCCTATAACTTGACGTAATGACTGTTGTTGAACATCTTGAATATTGACATTATCAATGGTGATTGAACCTGATTGGATGTCGTAAAACCGAAAGAGTAGTCGAACTAATGTTGACTTACCAGAACCACTAGCACCGACGATGGCGAGTTTTTGTCCCGCCGGCAAAGTAAAGCTGATGTCATTAAGAATTGAGCGGGCAGGATCATAATGAAAATTCACATTTTTAAACTCAACCGCGCCTTTTTTTATCTGTATCGGAAGTGCATTTTCCTTATCTACAGTTTCTTGGTTCTCATCAAGTAGTTTAAACATACGCTCCATGTCGGCCAAAGAATGGCGTATTTCACGGTAAACAAAGCCTAAGAAACCAAGTGGAAGATAAAGCTGTAATAAGAAAGCATTAATTAACACCAGATCGCCGATGGTGAGCTCTTTTTCAACCACACCCTGACCAGCAAGTAGCATCAAACTGGTTAGACCAATAGCAATAATAACGCCTTGCCCAATATTGAGAAGTGATAACGATGCTTGATTTTTAACAGCAGATGTTTCCCATGAGGACAAGGTTTTGTCATATCGCTGCAATTCATATTCTTCATTATTGAAATATTTAACAGTTTCATAATTCAATAAGCTATCAATGGCTTGATTATTTGCTTTTGAATCCATTTCATTCATTTTGCGGCGAAATTTCATTCGCCATTCGGTGATAACTAAGGTGTAGATAATATAAAGTAAAATAGTACCGGTGGTGATAAGAGCAAAAATACTGTCATAATTTCTCAGTAAAATAACGGTGACTAAAGCGATTTCAACTAATGTCGGGATGATGTTGAAGATCATAAAGTTAAGCAGAAAACTGATACCTCGGCTACCGCGCTCTATATCGCGTGAAATACCGCCTGTTTGGCGTTGCAAGTGAAAGCGTAGCGATAAATTATGTAAATGCTCGAATATTTTTCCACTAATCCGACGGACAGAACGGAAGATGACCTTTGCAAATAAGGCATCACGTAACTCACTAAAAAGGCTACTGGCAAAACGCAATAAACCGTAAGCGACTAACATAGCAACAGGAAGATAAATAAAATCTTGTAGTTGTGGGTCAAGCGCATCTACCGCACCTTTAAGCGCAAGTGGGATGCCCACATTAGCTATTTTTGCTAACGTAAGCAGAGCTAGAGCAATAATGACGCGGCCTTTGAATTGCCATATATATGGCAGTAAGCTGCGGATAGCCCGCCAGTCTTGGGTGTTTTTCATAGACGCTCATGATACGTCAATATTTGTTTTTGGTATAATCAATCGGTTCATAGCTTGAAAATATAAAAAGTCACCACATATTGAGTATGTGAAAGATGTATGGGCTATACAAATATAAAGAAGAGAGAAGGTAAGCTGGATGCCATTATATGAATATCGTTGTGATGCTTGTGAACATACGTTCGAAGCATTACAAAAAATGAGTGATGAGCCGTTGATTCATTGCCCCGCTTGTGATGAAGCCACGTTGCGCAAATTAGTATCTGCCGCAGGCTTTCGCCTCAAAGGTGATGGCTGGTACGAAACAGATTTCAAAAGTGGCAATAAGCGTAATCTTGCGGATAGTGGTAAATCTGAATCATCCCAAAAAAAGAGTGATGCAGCTTAATGCGTAAATATCTGATTGCCGGATTATTAGTCTGGATGCCATTAGGAATTACCTTTCTAGTGGTACGCGCTATTGTCGGCTTTTTAGATAAAATTTTATTGTTACTACCACAACAATACCAACCCGATAATTTACTAGGCATTCATATTCCTGGTTTGGGTGTAGTGTTAGCAATAGTGCTCGTTTTAGCAACAGGCATGATTGTGGCTAACTTGCTGGGCAAACGAATTGTTGCCGCATGGGAATCGTTATTGGCAAGGATCCCGTTGGTACGTACACTTTATGCGGGTGTAAAACAAATTATGGAAGCCGTATTGGCGACTGATGCAAAATCTTTTAGCAAGGTAATCCTAATAGAATACCCGCGTAAAGGGTTATGGGGATTAGCCTTTATGACATCTGATGATTTGGGTGAGGTGCAAGCAAAAGCTGGCAGAGATTTGGTGAGTGTATTTGTGCCAACCACACCCAACCCTACATCGGGCTTTGTCATTATGTTGCCGAAAGAAGATGTGATTGAGCTTGATATGTCTGTTGAAAATGGCTTGAAAATGATTATTTCCATGGGGGTTGTTGTACCGCCATGGCAGAAAGATAAACTCATCGGCAGCAACAATGCTGCCGAAAATATTAACTAGAAAAAGTAGGAATAATTATGCGTAGCCATTATTGCGGCGATGTAAATGAAACATTAGATGGACAAACAGTAACGGTTGCGGGGTGGATGCACCGCCGTCGTGATCATGGTGGCGTTATCTTTATTGATCTTCGTGATCGTGAAGGTTTGGTGCAAGTTGTTTGCAACCCTGAAGATGCAGAAAGCTTTGCCATTGCCGAACGTGTGCGAAGTGAATATGTATTAGAAATCGAGGGTACGGTTCGCCTGCGTCCTGATGGCAGTGATAATGCCGATTTAAAAAGCGGTAAGATTGAGATTGTCGCTAGTCGTGTCGTGATTCTTAATAGTGCTGAAACGCCGCCGTTTCCATTAACAGAACAAGCAGAAGTAAGTGAAGATGTAAGACTGCGTCATCGTTATATTGATCTGCGTCGCCCAGAAATGCAGCAAAAACTACGTTTCCGTTCAAAAATAACTAGCCAATTACGCCGGTTTTTAGATGATAATGGTTTCTTAGATATTGAAACACCTATCTTAACTAAGGCAACGCCAGAAGGTGCACGTGATTACTTAGTGCCTAGTCGTACACATCAAGGTGATTTCTTTGCTTTGCCGCAATCACCACAATTGTTTAAGCAATTATTGATGGTATCGGGTATGGATCGCTATTACCAAATCGTGCGTTGTTTCCGCGATGAAGATTTGCGAGCGGATCGCCAACCTGAGTTTACCCAAGTTGATATCGAAACTTCGTTTGTTGAAGAAGAAGATTTGATGGCGATGATGGAAGAAATGATTCGCGGTTTATTTGCGAATGTATTAGAAGAACAATTACCTAATCCATTCCCTCGTATGACGTATGCCGAAGCTATGGCACGTTATGGAAGTGATAAACCTGATTTACGAATCGATTTAGAATTAGTTGAAGTTAGCGACTTGATGAAAGGCGTTGATTTCAAAGTGTTTGCGGGTCCTGCAAATGATGAAAAAGGCCGTGTTGCCTGTTTACGCGTACCTAATGGTGCGAGCTTAAGCCGTAAACAAATTGATGATTACACCAAGTTTGTCAGTATCTATGGCGCAAAAGGCTTAGCGTATATTAAAGTGAATGATATTGCAGCAGGCCGTGAAGGTTTGCAATCACCGATCTTAAAATTCTTACCGGATGACGTGGTGGCTGCGATTATGGATCGCACCGGCGCTGAAACAGGTGACCTAGTATTCTTTGGTGCTGATAATGCCCATATCGTTAATGAAGCGATAGGCGCACTTCGCGTTAAAGTAGGTCATGATCTGGGCTTAGTTAAACATGGTTGGCAGCCGTTATGGGTTGTTGCTTTCCCAATGTTTGAGTGGGATGATAAGTCTGATCGTTGGACAGCATTACATCACCCATTCACAGCTCCTCGTGAATCTGATCTTGGTTTGTTAGAGACCGATCCAGGTAAATGCCTATCGCGCGCTTACGATATGGTATTAAATGGTACTGAATTAGGTGGCGGTTCAATGCGTATTCATAAAGCGGATGTGCAAAGCCAAGTTTTTGAATTATTAGGCATATCGAAAGAAGAAGCTGATGATAAATTTGGCTTCTTATTAGAAGCATTAAAATTTGGTTGCCCACCTCATGGTGGTTTAGCCTTTGGCCTAGATCGTTTAGCCATGTTGATGACCGGTTCAGCTTCAATTCGTGATGTGATGGCCTTTCCTAAAACACAATCAGCAAGTTGTTTATTAACTGATGCACCGAGTAATGTCAGTGAAGCGCAATTAAAAGAATTGAATATTCGTTTGCGAAAAGTACCTGTTATTGCTGAAGCTAGTTCTGAGTAAAGGCATACCCGCTACCATTCAATCTGAAATCTACAGATTGAATGGTCACGGGTATATACTCTACATAACGTAATAGTAAATTGGAGATTTAAAATGGGTGAAGAAGCATCATGTGCACAAAAGCGTTATGAAATCCATCCGTCTGATTTGCCATTAAGTTGCCCTACATCTGCAATGAATGCTTGGGATGCCCATCCTAAAGTTTATTTGGATATAAAAGCTAAGGGTGAAGTCGCTTGCCCTTATTGTGGTGCAGTTTATACTTTGGTCGATTAATATAAGGTCGTGGTGAACGTTGTACATGTCGCTGTTGCGGTGATTGTTAATACCAAAAAAGAAGTGTTATTAGCCTTGCGTCAGGCTCACCAGCACCAAGGCGATCTCTGGGAGTTTCCCGGTGGTAAAGTGGAAAAAAATGAAGCTGTTTATGATGCACTGTTGCGAGAGATTGAAGAAGAAGTTGGGCTGACCATTACTTCTGCGAGCGAGTTAGTGAAAATAAGCCATGATTACGGCGACAAAACCGTACTCCTAGATGTTTGGCTGGTCGATGCATTTATCGGCAAACCAACAGGACGAGAAGGCCAGCAGTTACGCTGGTGTGCAGTAACTGATTTAAAAGAAGATGATTTCCCCGCTGCCAACGTAGCGATTATTGATGCAATAAAGGTCTCACTATGAGTTTAGCTGAAACAATTCCACTGAAATTACAAGCTAGCATTGATAACATTATTGATAATGTTAAACCCAGTGCGTGGTTAAATGAAGCTCAAAAAGCGGACTATATCACCAAGATAAAAGCCTTATTAAAGAAAAAAAATGCAGTAGTGATTGCGCATTATTATGTAGATGATGAGTTGCAGGCTTTAGCTGAGGCAACAGGCGGACATGTTTCTGATTCACTTGATATGGCCAACTTTGGAGCGCAGCATAGCGCTAAAACATTAGTTATTTGTGGTGTTCGGTTTATGGGGGAGACATCAAAAATACTCAGCCCTGAAAAAACGATTATCATGCCTACATTAGATGCAGAATGCTCTCTGGATTTAGGTTGTCCCATTGATGAATTCAGCCAGTTCTGCGATCAATATCCAGATCGAGAGGTGGTCGTTTATGCCAACACCAGTGTTGAAGTAAAAGCGCGTGCAGATTGGATTGTTACCTCAAGCAATGCGATTCAAATTATTAGCCACCTTATGGATGAAGGTAAAAAAATCATCTGGGGCCCTGATCGCCATTTGGGTCAATACATCAAAAATAAAACCAATGCCGATATGATTATGTGGCAAGGTAATTGTGTGGTGCATGATGAATTCAAGCTGTATGAGCTTGAAGAATTAATGAAGAAACATCCGCAAGCTGAAGTGTTGGTACATCCCGAGTCACCTGAGTCGGTGATTGCGATGGCTGACTTTGTTGGTTCAACCAAACAGATTATTGCAGCAGGTAAAAAATCAAAAGCACCGACGCTGATCATTGCAACAGATCATGGTTTGTTTTATAAAATGAAACAAGCCGTGCCAGATAAATTGCTGATCCCCGCACCGACAGGTGGAAAAAGTGCTACCTGTAAAAGCTGCGCGCATTGCCCGTGGATGGCGATGAATACCTTAGTGAATTTGTATGAAGCGTTACGTGATGGAACCAATACCATTGAAGTCGATGAGGTCGTGCGACAAAAAGCATTAATACCGCTAGATAAAATGATTTCTTTTTCACAGAAGCAAGGAATTTTAACCGCTGGCGACGCTTAAGCCACTAGCGAGAAAAGTGATACCTCAATTTGCAAAAATAATCCTCGTCATCCTATGATTTTAGCCGGGAGCTCTGCGCCAATAAGACTCCGGCTTAAGCTTGTGCTCAGCTTGACTGGGTAACATACCGGAGTGACGGAGGAGCTAAACTAAACGCACAAACTTTAGCTTTTCTCGCCACAACTTAGCATTATTTTAATGATAATCTGATGGGTTAAACGTATCAGGATCGAGCGTATTTTCGACTTGAACTGATTCACCAGCGATACTATGACCTTCGCTAGCCCATTCACCCAGATCAATTAATTTACAGCGTTCACTGCAAAAGGGTTTCCATTGTTGCTTTTTTTGCCATGGCACGTTTGTGTTACATGTAGGGCATTTAACTGTCTTAACCATTACATTGCACAACAGCTGAGTGAAAATTCAATATCATCCGTCACTTGCTTGGCGCGTTGCTCAATGTCAAATTCCATAAAGCGAACGGTAAAGCGATGTTTTCCGCCGCTGATTTCTGGGTAGCAATTAGCTTCTTTGGGTATTTTTATACGAATAAGTTGGTGAGATTGACCATTATCTAAACTTTGTTGATAAAAACCTGATGGCGCGGAAAGATCGCTGAACCCAGTGCTTCCTCGAATAAGTTTGAGTGCGATATCGATAGCAGATCTAGCGCTAGCCAGTTGCCCTATCCATTCATGTAACTGCTTATTTTGAGTCTCACTTGAGGTATGTTGTAACCAATAATAATATGCAGGGAGATCGAAAGCACAGCTGCCACCAGCGATAGTTGATCGCTGGCGGATGCTAGATAAAAATTCATTGTCACGCAATGATTGTCCAAGGGCTGATTTGTTTACGTGGATCTCATCAAGGATCTGGTCTAACTCCCCGAGCAAATCATTCAGTGCAGTCATATCCACGCCGGGCTTATTTTCTAATGCGGACAGGGTTGTCGTTAAGCGCTCTAATTCTTTTATGACTTCTTGTTTTAGATCAGAGCGCTCAAAAATAGATAAGATATTGAGTAAATTAGTTAATGCATCTCGGTGTTGCGCCGTGTTTCCATGTTCTAAAATACGATCAATCCGTTTAAATAGAAATTCTATTCTTAGAAAAGTACGGATCCGTTCATTCAGAGGTTGTTCGTAAATAATAGTGTCAGTCACGGCAAAATTTTTTATGAAATAGTAATAAGACTATTGTCCATGACTATTGGCGTGCTGGCAACCATTGCTGAGTTTAATATACTTTTTATGCAGTTGTTCGACTTGATTGTTTAGCGCTACAGGCTCACTATTATTATTGATAATATCGTCTGCTCGAGCTAAACGCTGCTCTTGGCTACACTGAGAGTTTATCATTATTTGTGCTTGTTCTGATGAGCTATCATCACGTCGTTGTAGACGTGAAAGCTGTAAGTCTGGATTAATATCGATAACAACAATGCGATCGACCAGATCGTACATTTTTGATTCAATCAATAAAGGAATCGCGAGGATAATATAAGATGCGCATTGTTGTTGAGATTTTAAGATTAGTTGTTGGCGTATTTTAGGGTGAAGAATATTTTCTAAATCTTGTTTTGCAGTAGGATCTGAAAAAATTAGTTGGCGAAGTTTTTTGCGATGAATCGTTTTATCTTTCTGCAGAATTGCTTGCCCGAAGCGTTGAATAATCTCAGAATAAGCTTCTTCATCAGGTTCAACAAGCTGGCGAGCAATTAGGTCGGCATCGATGATAGGTACTTGGTAGCGTTCAAATAAAGCACAGACGGTAGATTTACCGCTGGCAATACCTCCTGTTAAGCCAATTTTAAGCAATACTATTTTACCCTATCCAATCAATGTAAAGCACATTAATTTGATTTCCCCACATTAGCGCTATCCATCCTGCTGCAGCGAGGTATGGACCAAAAGGAATCGGAATATTACGTTGATGTTGTCGAAAAACAATGAGGGAAATACCAATAATAGCACCGACAAGAGAAGAGAGTAATACGATGGTGGGTAACAGTGCCCAGCCCAGCCATGCTCCTAATGCAGCTAACAATTTAAAATCGCCATAGCCCATACCTTCTTTACCCGTGACAAGTTTGAAACCTTGATACACCAGCCAGAGGGAGAGATAACCTGCAATTGCACCGACAACACTAGAATGAAGATCAGTGAAAACAGTGAAAAAACTAAAGATAATGCCTAGCCACATAAGCGGTAGTGTAATGCTGTCGGGTAATAATTGATGATCAACATCAATAAAACTGAGCGCAATAAGAGACCAAGTAAGCAATAGAGCGCCTAAACAGCTCCATTCAAAGCCAAAGTGCCATGCAACGAGAGCTGAGAGTAACCCTGTAAAGGCCTCGATTAGCGGATAACGAGCCGAAATAGTGGTTTTACATTGGCTGCATTTTCCGCCTAAGGCAAGATAGCTTAGTACGGGAATATTTTCTAAAGCAGTAATTTCATGATTACATTTGGGGCAGCGAGAGCGAGGACGACTGAGTGTAAAAGCTTCAGTGGCTTCGGGCTCTTTGCCACTTAATTCATCGCATTGCTGCCGCCATTCTTGTTGCATCATTACCGGCAGGCGGTAAATAACAACATTTAGGAAACTACCGATTAACAACCCTAAGATTGTAATAACGGTCATAAATAATACAGGCGATGCTTGTAATATTTCAATAATAGCCATTATTTTTAACTCTAGTGGTATTAAACAACCGCACCCAACTTGAATATAGGTAGATACATAGCAATAACAAGTGTACCAATAACAACACCTAAGAAAGCCATAATCATCGGCTCCATCAGTGCTGTCATATTATCAACAGCATCATCAACTTCAGCTTCAAAGAAGTCAGCCACTTTAGCCAACATGGCATCTAAGGCACCTGATTCTTCACCAATGGCGACCATTTGGATGACCATATTAGGAAACAAATCTTTATGCACAACCATGGCTGCATTGAGTTGAGTACCTGCTGAGATATCTTCCCGCATACTCATTGTGGCTTCTTTATAAACAATATTACCTGTGGCGCCAGCAACAGAAACCATCGCTTCAACCATAGGTACACCAGCTTTGAACATCGTCGAGAACGTACGCGCGAAACGAGCAATCGCGCCCTTTGTCATGATGACGCCAATAACAGGCACTTTTAATAACATTCGGTCAAAAAAGTGTGCAACTTTTTCTGAGCGGCGAATACTTTCTTTGAGTGCAAAAACGGATCCAATAATACCGCCAAATATTAACCACCACCATTTTTGGAAAAAGATAGAAACGCTGATAACAAATTGAGTGAGTCCTGGTAGTTCGGCGCCAAAGCCTTCAAATAAGGTTTGAAATTGTGGAATTACAAAAATCATTAAGATCGCTGTTACCACAAATGCAACAACGAGAATTGCAATGGGATAAACCAATGCTTTTTTAATTTTTGCTTTTAAGGCTTCGGTTTTTTCTTTATAGATTGCAATTTCATGCAGCAATGTTTCCAAAGTACCTGATTGCTCGCCGGCATGAACTAAACTGACAAATAACTCATCAAAATGCAGTGGAAATTTACCTAATGATTCGGCGAGACTGGTTCCTGATTCTACATCGGATTTAATAGCAAGAATCATTTCTTGCATACTGGCATTTTCATGGCCTTCACCGATAATTTCCATTGATTGCATCAGCGGCACACCAGAAGACATCATGGTGGCTAACATGCGACTAAAAACGGCAATATCAGAAGGCTTGATTTTGGGTTTTCTTGGGGCAAATAATTCTTTTGATTTTTTCTTAACTTTAATCGGTGTAATACCCTGGCGGCGCAAGATAGCTTTAGCGGCGTTAAGGTTAGGTGCCGAGTGCTCACCTTTGATTTTGCGCCCCTGTTTATTGGTGCCTTGCCAAGTAAAAATGGGATCAACTTTAACCTTAATTTTCTTTTTCTTTTGCACGATAGCTTGAGCCACAATCTACTCCTTAATTACACGATTGATTTCTTCTAGACTAGTTAAACCAGCCGCCACTTTTTTTAGACCTGATTTTGGTAGGTCATCAATACCTTCTTTTTCAGCCTGATCGGCTAATTGAATTGAGTTGCCACCTTCCATGATAATTCTTGCCATGCCATCAGATACCGGCATGACCTGATATATGCCAACGCGTCCTTTGTAACCACGAGTACATTTATCACAACCAACCGCTTTGAAGACAGTTACACCTTCATCAATTTGCTCTTGAGTAAAACCTTCTTCTAGTAAAACGTCATTTGGTAGATCATCAGGTGCTTTACACGCACTACATAAACGCCGAGCAAGGCGTTGTGCAATAATCAATGAGACTGCGGATGCAATATTAAATGCAGGCACGCCCATATTAGCTAAACGCGTTAGTGTTTGCGGTGCATCATTAGTATGTAATGTTGATAATACCATATGACCTGTTTGTGCCGCTTTAATAGAAATCTCTGCAGTTTCTAGATCCCTAATCTCACCTACCATAATGATATCTGGATCTTGACGCAAGAAAGCACGTAGCGCATCAGAGAAGGTTAAACCAACGCCAGGATTTACATTCACTTGGTTGATTCCTGCCAAACTAATTTCAGCGGGATCTTCAGCGGTTGAAATATTTCTATCTTCAGTATTCAGAATATTGAGAGCGGTATAGAGTGACACTGTTTTACCGCTACCTGTCGGGCCTGTTACCAATATCATGCCATATGGATTATGCATGGTATCCATAAATATTTTTTTCTGATCAGGCTCATAGCCTAGAGCATCAATCCCCAATTGCGCACTGGTAGGATCTAAAATACGTAATACTATTTTTTCACCGAATAAGGTCGGGCAGGTATTAACACGAAAATCAATGGTTTTTGTTTTAGATAATTTTAATCGCATCCGGCCATCTTGAGGAACACGTCGTTCAGCAATATTTAACCGTGATAACACTTTTAACCTAGCTGCAATGCGACCAGCAAGGTTAATAGGAGCTGATTTTATTTCATGTAATATGCCATCAATACGCGTTCGTACGCGGTATTTCTTTTCATAAGGTTCAAAGTGAATATCAGAAGCACCTGATTTAATGGCGGTTGTTAAAACACCATTTACAAAACGAACAATAGGGGTTTCATTCGCGCCAGATGCGCCATCATCCTGTTGTTCAACTTCATCTTGGCCAACATCAATATCATCTAAGTCGGCATCACCAAAATCACCAAAATCATCGGTTTCATCGGCATTTAACGAACGTTCAATAGTGGATGCTAATAAATGCTCCTCGACAAGTACGGGGAAAGTATTAAAGCTAGTGTTAAATTGAAATACATCCATGGCCTGCAGATTGGTTGGATCGGATACCGCAACATAAAGCCGCGTGCCACGCTGAAAAAGAGGTAAAGCATTATGTTCGTGGATTAAAGCTTCTTTAATAAGTCCAGTTGGAACGGCTTCGATATTCATCGTGCTGAGGTCAAAAAGAGGTACACCAAACTCTTGCGATGCTGCTAATGCGATTTTTTGACTAGCGACCAAATCATTTTTTACTAAAAAACTTACAAAGGTTTGTTTTGCTTCTTTCGCGTCGTGTTGCGCCGCTAAAGCATCGTCTTCATCTAACAGCTTATCGTTAACAAGGCGTCTGGCTAAACCATTTAACCGTGTTGGTGTTTCAGTTGTATCCATATGTATCGTGCAACTCTAAAAAATATTTATTAAGTTCAAATGTCAGCTTATCATTAAATAATGATTATTTTCGTTGTATAGTTGGCAAAAACCAATAGTTAAGCCAGATTATTAATGTTAATTATCATTATTTTCAATATGAGCTTGTTTTATACTATACCCGTGACCATTCAATCTGTAGATTTCAGAGATTAGCACAAGTGTCAGAGCAAGGCGCAATGTGAAGGCAATGACCAGTCCTTGTCAAACATTGTAACGCAGCACTGGCGCGTGTGCTAATCTCCCATAGGGCAAGAGAATAAGCCACACTCTTCGTCGTTATAAAGTCTTAAATTAGAATGACTAATTCTGCGACTTTATGCCTAGAATAGTATGGCTTCTTCCCATGCTGAATTCTGCAGATTGAATGGTCACGGGTATAAAACAGTCATACTATGCAAGTTGGCATATAAATTCTAGTATGCAAGTTGAGACGACAAACTAGATTCCCGTATATACTTCTATGTAGATATCGGACGTAGGACAGAAATAATGAAAAAACGAACTACTGGGAAGCGAGTAGCAGCTATAATTTGCCTCGTATTATTAACAACAGCTTGCGGTCAAAAGGGCGATCTTTATTTACCGGAAGGAAGTGCATTGATGAGTTGGATGGGTTAGATACAAAATGGATTATTTTGAATATAGAGAGAATAAATTATTTGCCGAAAACATTGCAGTGTCATCGATTGCGAGCAAAGCAGGTACGCCATTATATATTTATTCACGCGCCACATTAGAACGCCATTGGAGGGCATTCGATGATGCTTTTGAAGGAATGCCGCACTGTGTATGCTATGCAGTAAAAGCAAATTCTAACCTAGCGGTATTGAATATTTTGGCCAGACTGGGTTCAGGATTTGATATTGTATCTGCGGGTGAATTAGCGCGCGTTTTAGCAGCTGGAGGCAGGGCTGACCAAGCTGTTTTTTCAGGTGTAGGCAAAACAATAGCGGAAATTAATTATGCATTAGCGCAAGGAGTGCGCTGCTTTAATGTCGAATCAATTGCTGAACTAGAGCGAATTAATGATATTGCTGGCGAACGGGGAGTCCGCGCGCCAATCTCTATAAGAGTTAACCCGGATGTCGATGCGCAAACGCATCCTTATATTTCTACGGGCTTAAAAGAGAATAAATTTGGTATTGCGATTGAACATGCTGAGGCGGTATATCAAAAAGCAGCACAATTAGCGCATTTAGATGTCGTAGGAATTGATTGCCACATTGGATCACAGTTAACGACGGTCACACCATTTGTTGATGCATTAAAACGGGTGTTGGTGCTAATTGATAAGCTAGCAACTCAAGGAATCAAACTCACTCATCTGGATGTGGGTGGAGGTTTAGGCATTACATATCAAGATGAAACGCCACCTAGTCCAACAGAATATGCAGAGGCATTGCGTAAATTATTAGTGGGCCGTGATTTAGAAATTCTATTGGAGCCAGGTCGCGCCATTTCAGGAAATGCAGGCATTTTAGTGACAAAAGTAGAATATATAAAACCGACAGACGACAAACAATTTGCCATTGTTGACGCGGCAATGAATGATTTATTACGCCCTGCTTTATATCAATCATGGCAAATGATTCAGCCGGTAATGGAGGATGAAAAAATTGAACCTGCTCTCTATGATATTGTAGGTCCTATTTGTGAAACGGGTGATTTTTTAGGAAAAGATCGTTTGTTAGCCATTAAGCAGGGTGATCTGTTGGTCATTCGCAGTGCGGGTGCATATGGTTTCACCATGAGCTCAAATTACAATTCACGCCCACGTGTTGCGGAAATTATGGTGGATGGTGATCAAATGCATGTGATACGGGAAAGAGAAACAATCGAATCGCTCTATGCTGGCGAACAGGTTCTTCCAGAGTAGTGATGATGTTGAAATTTAGCAAAATGCACGGTTTGGGCAATGATTTTATCGTTATTGATGCCATTAATCAGATGGTCGATTTAACGACAAGTCAGATCCGGTTTTTAGCCGATCGTCATTTTGGCATTGGTTGCGATCAATTATTGCTAGTTGAAAAAGCTGAGCATGAAGGTGCAGATTTTAAGTATCGTATTTTTAATGCAGATGGTGGCGAAGTCGCTCAATGCGGTAATGGTGCACGCTGTTTTGCTCAATTTGTTCATGATAAAGGTTTATCGGATAAAACAACGATCGCCGTTGAAACAAATTCTGGTGTTATTTATCCGAATATACAAGAACAGGGCGATATTCGTGTTGACATGGGGAAACCGCATTTTGAACCAAATGACATTCCTTTTCTTGCCAAACAACAAGCGGTAAATTATCTTTTAGATTTGCCGAATACTCAGCGCATACAAGTTAGCGCCGTTTCAATTGGCAATCCTCATGCGGTAATGCTTGTTGATAATATTGATACCGCCGATGTGGCAATATTAGGACCGATGATCGAAAGCCACAAAGATTTTCCTGACCGCGTAAATGTTGGTTTTATGCAAGTCATTAGTCAGAATGAGGTTAAATTACGCGTTTTTGAACGTGGCGTGGGTGAAACACTAGCTTGTGGTACAGGTGCATGTGCCGCGGTGGTGAGCGGGATTCAGCGTGGATTATTGGCACGTGAAGTAACGGTATCACTACTCGGTGGACAATTAACCATAGCTTGGCCAGATGATAAGGCTTCTGTGCAGATGACGGGGCCAGCAACACAAGTATTTGACGGAGAAATTGCGTGGGCGATGATAAACAATCAATAACAGTGCAACAGGTGAAGGATTATTTGGCTGAACATACAGATTTTTTTCTGCATCAGCCAGAGGTGATGGATCTACTGCAATTAGGCCAATCGCCCGAAGGAACAATTTCATTGGCGCAACGGCAATTAGATCGCTTACAGATGAAAAATCAGCAGTTGCATGAGCAGTTAAACATGCTTATTGAAAATGCCCGCCAAAATACGGCATTACAGGCGCGAATTCATCAGCTCTGTTTACGCTTAATGGATGCACCATCATTTGGTGCTTTATTACCGATGTTGATGACAGAATTGAAGCAAGAGTTTGATGCTGATGAAGTGGCATTAAGGTGGTTTTATGCGGGTAACACGCCACCTGTGCTACCTGAAACAGGTGAGAATGTAGTGCAGCAACATGCCGATGCCGAGGATCTACGCATATTTGATAAGTTATTATCAAAACAAGATCCGGTATGTGGTCGCCTCACTAAGGCTCAAAATGAATTATTGTTTCCCCAAAAAGCAGATAAGGTGCAGTCTGTTGCCTGTTTGCCATTAGGTCATGAACCCTGTGCGGGCATATTAGCCATTGCCAGTTATGATGAAGATCGCTTTCATGCAGATATGGCAACAGATTATTTGAGTTTCTTAGGTGAAGTCACGATGCGCTTATTGCGCCCTTATGGATAATGACAGAATATAAGTATCAGCAGGATGTTACCTCATTCTTGCACTATTTAGCGCAAGAAAAACGCATGTCACCGCATACCGTGACAAATTATCAACGAGATCTAAAACGATTATTAGCTTTTTGTGAACAGCACGATTTAGTGTCGTGGACAACGTTGAAAAGCAGTCATATCCGGCAATTTATAGCGGAGCTTCATCAAAATGGTTTATCAGGAAAAACAATTCAACGTGCATTGTCAGCTATACGGAGCTTGTATCGTTATTTAATTCGTGAAGGTTTAGCTGATTTAAATCCTGCTCAAGCAGTACAAGCACCCAAATCCCAAAAACGTCTGCCTGCAACATTAGATGTTGATCAAATGAATGGCTTATTAGATATCTCAACGATAGATAGTGTAATTGCTTGTCGTGATCACACAATTATGGAGCTGTTTTATTCTTCTGGTTTACGCTTGGCCGAATTGGCAGATTTGGATATTCGAGATGTTGATTTTGGCGATCAGCTTGTCTATGTCATCGGCAAGGGCAATAAAAGCCGTGTGATACCCGTCGGCAAACAAGCTATGTTGGCATTAAAAGATTGGTTAGAAAAAAGAACACAATGGGCGTCTTTTGAACAAAAAGCACTATTTGTTGGCAAGCAGGGTCGGCGATTAGGCGTGCGTTCTATCCAACAGCGGCTGAATTATTGGGGTAAAAAACAAGGTGTATCAGATCGCGTGCATCCGCACCGTTTGCGTCATGCTTTTGCTTCACATATGCTAGAGGCTAGTGGTGATTTACGGGCAGTTCAAGAGTTACTAGGCCATGCCGATATATCTACCACACAGATCTATACTCATGTTGATTTTCAACAGCTAGCTACAGTGTATGATAGCTCTCATCCACGAGCAAAGAAAGGGAAATAGTCATGTTTGCAGCATACAAAATAAGGTAGACTGAATATTATGACGTTAGTCTGCAAATATAAAATATAAAATATGAAAGTACTTATTGCGGAAGATTCTCGTTCAAGTCAAATAGTGATTAGATCTTATATTGAAGATGCCGGTCATCAAGTGGTTTCAGTAGAAAATGGTCAACAAGCAGTAGAGCAATTTAACGCCACCGAACCTGATTTAGTTTTGTTAGACGTGATTATGCCTATCAAAGACGGTATTGAGGCGGCAAAAGAAATTCGTGCATTATGTGAACAAGCTCATGACTGGGTGCCAATCATCTTCTTATCTGCAATGACCGAATCAGATGATATTGCCCGCGGCATTAAAGCGGGCGGTGATGACTATCTTACCAAGCCGATTGATGCGGTGGTCTTAAACGCGAAATTAGATGCCATGCAGCGCATCGCTAATATGCGGCATGACTTGCAAAAAGCGAATCAAAAGCTAAGATTAATGGCGATGAGAGATGGCCTGACAGGTTTAGCAAATCGACGCCATTTTGATGAAGCTATGATAAAAGAATTTAAACGAAGCACGCGCAGCCAAACACCGCTTTCACTTGTTTTGGCAGATATTGATAAGTTTAAATTCTACAATGATAATTACGGACATCAGGCTGGCGATGATTGTTTAAAGATCGTTGCAAAATTAATACAATCAGTTATCAAGCGACCGGGTGATTTAGTGGCGCGCTACGGTGGTGAAGAGTTTGCTATTATTCTGCCTGAAACTGATATTATCGCGGCACGGCAAGTAGCTGAGTTGGTGAAAAATATCTTTTCTGAGAATAAAATACCGCATGCTCATTCATCGGTGGCTGAATATGTGACACTCAGTCTAGGCGTTGCCAGCTTACCATCAGGGATGGAGAAATATCAAAATATAGATGAAGCGGTTTATTCTATGATAGAAATGGCTGATACACGACTTTATGAAGGTAAAAAGCAAGGCGGCAATGTGATTGTTTCAGAATAGATTCACTTCACCGACAATATCGTCGCCTGCGTGTTCATAGTGTTTTTTTTCATCGGCCATCGTTTCAAGAAGATCAACTAAGTCGGAGCTGCCCTTTTCAGCTTCGCTAAAATAAGTCATTATATTTTGTTGCAACTCTTTACTTTCATGCCAATTTTCTTCCAAAACGGCTAATACCTTATGTACATTGCTATGAACACGGCTATGAGGATCAATAATAGACGTATAAATAGGTAAGTGACTATATTCTTTATGGCCTTCACCACTGTCATACCATTTACCAAAGCGGCAATTATGGTGATCAACGCACACTGCTTGACCTGCCTCACCTGACGGCTCATTAGACTCTGCAGCATAATAGGCGCGTTGCATATAAATAATATGGTCAACCTTAATTAGGGCTGTATTACAAATTATTTGAGTATTTGAGACCATTTCATAGGTTTTTTGGGAGCTAGTCGCTAAGCGATCAAAGCTAGCTTTGAATTCATTAATTAGATCTTTTGAATCTTCTGAAATAGTCGCCATGGTATCCGTATCTTCCGACATTACTTTACTGGCGGTTGAAAAGCGACCAATAATCTGTGAAATTTGTTCGGCGGCATCTTTTGTGGTGCCAGCTAGTTTTTTAACTTCATCGGCAACCACCGCAAAACCACGACCATGCTCGCCGGCTCGGGCGGCTTCAATCGCGGCATTGAGGGCTAATAAATTGGTTTGCTCAGCTACGCCTACTATCATGGTCACCATGCCTTTTATTTGCTCACTGCTATTAGCTAATTCTTGTGAGCTTGATTGCATAGCTCTTGATTTTTCGACAATAATATTTAGCCGGTCATGTAAAGTGTTGGCATTTTCCTGATTATTAATGGCGCCTTCAGCGGCTTCTTTAGATAGAACTGCAACGGTTACCATATCTTCAGCTACAATACCAATATCACGTTGCGTATGGCCAATATTAACCAAAAGATGTTCTGATTTCTGTTTACCTAGCTTAGAAAACATTTCATCTTCTTGTTGCTGCCAATAAGAAGTGCTTAATGCATCAATTGATGTGCTAATATTTTTAAGTTGAGGGTGAAAGCCAAAGCTGATACCTTTTAGGATCGGTTTTCTATAATATTCTTGCCATTGTGCCGCGATAAAAGAAGATTCAGACTCACGCATTACCACTTCTATTTGATCAATGGCATTATTTAATAACCATGCAATGGTATAGAAAGAATCATTTTTATCAATATGGGTAATACGGTACTCTAACTCCCCTTGTCGAACAGAGTGCAACATTCGAATAATTTTTTGCATGGTAGAGGAGGTAAGATCAATCTCTTTTCGCGCGAAAATAACAAGGAAGGCTGACACAATAATAGTAATTAAAAACCAATAACTAGCCCCATAGACAAAGACTAAGGCAAGCACCATCGCTATGACCAAGCCAGCTAACAAGAGTTGAGTAATTTTATTGGACATGCGTGTAGATAAATTCATTATATGTTAATCCATGTTCTGCAATTGCATTATTAAGAATAGAAATAGAGGCATCCATAGCCTCATGACTACTACTATATTTTGCTTCTTCAGCAACCATTTGTTGATAGATTGGGCTTAAAATATCGATGATTTGTTGAGAGGGTTGCCTGCGAACAGAGTAATAGCCGATAGCTTCCCCCTTTTCGTTAAAGCTTGGAGTGACAGTAGCAAAAGTCCAATAATAAGCACCGGATTTACATAGGTTTTTAATTATGCCAAAAAACTCTTGCTGTTTTTGAAGGTTTTCCCACATAAAACGATAAACTGAACATGGCATATCGGGGTGGCGAATAATATTATGAGGTTGCTCAATCAGGTCGACTTCATCATAGCCTGAAAAATAAATAAAAATCTCGTTGCAATACGTTATCTTGCCTTTAAGATCTGTTTTTGAAACGATCAAGTCATTGTCGCTCATTTTAAGTTCTGTGGATGTTGGAGTTATTTTCATATTTCACTGTATCGCTCAATTTGATTAATGATAGTAAAGCAAAATTGATGCCAGAAGGGGCCACGGAGGCACAGAGTTCACAGAGGAAAATATTTTTTAAAAGGCTATAAATTAGTAATCTACCCGTAATTAATAAAAACGTGGGAACGGCTTCAGCCGTAAATGGAACTTAGCTGTTCGCGGCTGAATCCGCTCCTACGATCTGTCATATTACAATTGGATAACAAGCCTCAGAATGCATTATGATTGAATAAATCTTTCCTCAGTGAACTCTGTGCCTCTGTGGTGAAATATTTAAACAGCAGGCAAAAAAATAGCGGCAATATATGCCGCTATCTGCAGAGTTTGAAGATCAGAGGATCGTTTAGAATAGCAATGACCAGCCAAGTTCAAGTTGGTATTGTTTCATTTCTAACTCAACGGTTTGGGTTGGACTGATTGCCCCTTTAATATTATGTGTAGGAGCATACATAGCCGCAAAGTTAATTTCTTGTTGGCCATTTGCAATCTTTTTGGTGAAACCAACGGTGAAGTGTTCTTCCATCACACCGGGGGCTAAGATATTGAAGAATACTTCAGAATCAGGAATAGGTTGATTGCCATGACTATAACCCGCACGCCATGTCCAATCGTTTGATGCTTCATATTGCACACCCAATTTAACCGTGGTCATATCATCCCAGCCAAAGCCTAATCCCTTGTTACCGCCAAGACACGATGGGTGAGTCGTTGCGCCACCAAATTTTGCAGCACCACATGCCCCCATCGCTGGGTTTTGACTATTACCAATCGCATCAACTTGGCTATACCATGTTTTTTGCACATCTAATAAAACAGTCAGCTGTTCAGTTGTTTTCCATGCTAAACCAATGGTGGCTGACGCTGGAATATCAAAATCACCTTTTTCTGCAAACAAGCCTTTGTAATCATCGAACTCAGACATGTAAATGCGAGAGCGATAGCCGCCACCAAGGGTGACTTTAGAACCTACAGGCAGAATGAAACCAACATTAATACCAGCACCATACGAACTGTCATGGCCATTATCTGTTAAATCTGAGGGGCTGTTTGATAAGCCGGCAAACTGACTCAAGCCTTTCGCTTCAAAACCTTGATAAGCCAAAATAGCTGATACACCAATAGCGGCATCATTATCAAAACGATACGAGAAAGTGGGAGCAATAAAAAGTTGTGATAAATCGATACCTGCTTTGCCGCCACCATATGTATTTTCACTAGATGCATATTTAGTATTCATGCCACCGTTACCCGTGACGGTAACAGCAACCGCTTTATGATCATCTAACTGCCATGTCATACCAAATTCAGGAATAATAAAATATTCACGGTCGCTATCGACTTTCCCCGGTGCGAGTGCCGGTGAAGGTGGCGCAGAAGGAGTGCCTTCTACATCATAGCTACGACGGGGGCTGAATATCGACACACCAAGATCTAAACGATTGCCAACAAAGACAATGCCCGCTGGGTTCGTTGCCCCAATTAAGCTGTCTTGTGGTAAGGCAACACCTGTTCCTGCCATACCTTTAGATTTAATCCCGTAGCCGTGAGCTAGATAGCCGTTAGTGGCGAAGGCGGTTGAACAGAATGCGATGGCAGAGAAAAAGGCCAAAGATTTTAAAGCTGACTTGATCACGGTGGAGTTCCTAAGAGATAGACTGAGTATATTAAAGCGATACAGTTTAAAAGGGCAGGCTTATAATTACAAATAATAAAAAACACATAATTTATACGTTTTAGTTATATGTAGAGATAGCTGTTAGTATGAAAGGCTTATAAACTACCGATAAATTAATGTGCTTGCTCCCAATTATCACCGCTATCCATACTGACTTCTAATGGCACATCTAGTTGCGCGGCATCAACCATATATTTCTCAATGTTAGTTTTGGCATCATCAATCTGGTCTAGTGGTACTTCAAATACCAATTCATCATGTACTTGCATAATCATTCGAATATTACTGTTTGATTCTTGTAACCAATGTTGAATGCTAATCATGGCACGCTTGATAATATCTGCTGCGGTGCCTTGCATGGGCGCATTAATTGCTGTGCGTTCAGCATATTGACGACGCATGCCGTTGCTAGCATTAATTTCGGGAAGATATAAGCGGCGACCGAATAATGTTTCAACATAACCATCTAATTTGGCTTGCTCACGGGTGCTGTTCATATACTCTTTTACGCCCGGATAACGCTCAAAATAGGTGGTCATATAATCCGCCGCTTGATGGCGCTCAATACCTAATTGTTTTGATAAACCGTGTGCTGACATACCATAAATCAAACCAAAGTTAATGGCTTTAGCACTGCGTCGTTGATCGCTGGAGACATCTTCTAAAGATACATTAAATATTTCAGATGCGGTGTGGCGATGAATATCTTCACCAGCTGCAAATGCCTTTAGTAGACTTTTATCTTGTGATAAATGCGCCATGATCCGCAATTCGATTTGTGAATAATCGGCAGCTAATAGTGTATTACCTTCCGCCGGAACAAAGGCTTCACGAATACGGCGACCTTCTTCACTGCGAATAGGAATATTCTGCAAGTTGGGATCGGAAGATGACAGACGGCCGGTAGCGGTTACGGCTTGATGGTATGAAGTATGAATACGCCCTGTTGTTGGGTTGACCTGTTCAGGCAATCGATCGGTATAAGTAGACTTAAGCTTGCTTAAACTACGATATTGCATAATGACTTGCGGTAATTCATAACCATCGTCAGCAAGATCTTGCAACACGCTTTCAGCCGTTGATGGTTGGCCTTTTGGTGTTTTTTTCAAAATAGGAAGTTCAAGCTTTTCATACAAAATAGTGCCTAACTGTTTAGGCGAAGCTAAATTGAATTCTTCACCGGCGATATCCCAAGCTTGTTTTTCCATTTTATTAATTTTGTGGCCAAGCTCGTCGCTTTGTTGTTGTAACATCCAAATATCAATATTGACACCATTGCGTTCCAGCGTATTAATAACCGGCAATAATGGCATTTCAAGTTCGGAATACACCTTTTCTAGGCTGGGAATGGCTTGTAATTGCGGCCACAAAGCTTGATGTAGTTGCAAGGTGATATCGGCATCTTCTGCGGCATAAGGTGAAGCCTGCTCAAGATCAATTTGGTTAAAGGTGAGCTGTTTTTTACCTTTGCCAGCGACATCTTCAAAATGAATGGTAGTGCGATCTAGATACTTCTCGGCTAATGCATCCATATTATGCTGTGTTGCCGTGCTGTTTAAGACATAAGATTGCAACATGGTGTCGTGTTGAATACCCTGTAAATCAATACCGTGATTGAGCAAAATATGGCGATCATATTTTAGGTTTTGGCCTACTTTTAATTGTTTTGAATCTTCCAGTAGTGGCTTGAACTGTGCCATCACCGAATCAAAATCAAGTTGTTCTGGCGCGCCGATATAATCGTGCTTTAGAGGTAAATAGGCCGCTTCGCCAGCGTTAACTGCGAATGATAAACCGACAATACGTGCATCAAGATAATTTAGGCTAGTGGTTTCAGTATCAAAAGCAAAAAGATCAGATTCTTTTAGTTTTTTAAGCCATGATTGTAGCTGTGCATCCGTTAGTATAGTTTCGTAGTTCTGAATCAAGGGGTCAGCCAGCTTGATTCCTGAAGGTTTACCGTGATCTGGCTTTTGATGAGAGGAATCAAGCTGGCTGCCCCCTTGATTTTCTAATTCGTTTGTCCATGTTCTAAATTCAAGATGCTTAAATAAGGCTAACAGTGCTTCATTATCAGGCTGTTTCAATTTCAAGCTAGTGGGCGTATCGTCTAACTCAACATCTAGTTTAATGGTGGCCAGTTGATATGATAAAGGCAAGTCTGCCGCCGCTTCGCGTAATTTCTCCCCCATTTTTCCTTTTACTTCTTCGGCATGAGCTATAACGCCCTCAAGTGAATCATATTGCTGTAATAGCTTAGTCGCTGTTTTAGGCCCCACACTTGGTACACCGGGAATATTATCGACCTTGTCTCCCATTAGCGCGAGGTAATCAATAATACGATTGGGAGCAATGCCATACTTTTCATGAACGGCATTCACATCGGTCATAGTATTGCTCATGGTATTAATAAGGGTGACATGCTCATTAACGAGCTGCGCCATATCTTTATCGCCGGTAGATATGACGGTATCAATTTTGAGTTCAGTTGCTTGATGTGCAAGCGTGCCAATAACATCGTCTGCCTCAACGCCTGAAACCATAATTAGCGGAAACCCCATCGCGCGAACCACATCATGCAAAGGCTCGATTTGTTCGCGCAAATCATCCGGCATTGGTGGACGAGTGGCTTTA
This sequence comes from Methylophaga sp., assembly GCA_026988435.1. Lineage (GTDB taxonomy): Bacteria > Pseudomonadota > Gammaproteobacteria > Nitrosococcales > Methylophagaceae. The sequence continues at coordinate 47,064 of JALSLH010000053.1, read as the reverse complement.
TATTCAGGGTACATATCGTTGCGAAAGGTTTTTCCCTTAGCATCAAAAACGACGGCGATAAGCTCAGGTTTATATTGGGCCAGTAGCTTCCTAAGCATATTCACCACCCCATAAATTGCGCCAGTGGCTTGCCCTTGGGCATTAGTAAGATTGGCTTGGCTCATCGCATGGTAAGCGCGATAAAGATAAGAGGAACCATCAACTAAGATAAAAGGGGCAGATTGTTTCATAAGCTTGAATATCACTAAAATTATAAGGTAATAAATCTTTAATCGTCACGCCGAAAATGCTATATTTAAATCACTATATTTCGGAGTACGATGATGAATTATAAATTGTCTATTATGCATATTGTATGCGCTGTTGCATTATTAATGTCAGCAAATATTTGGGCGGAAGATTTAAATGTCCCACAACCACCGGTTCTTCCTGAGCCTTTGATGGATGGTGAAAGCATTGAGCCGGAAATCAATATCATCCAAAAAGACGATCGTACTATCGAAGAATATCGTATGAATGGTCAGATTTATATGATTAAAGTAATACCGACCGTCGGTGTGCCATACTATTTCATCGATACTGATGGCGATGGTTCTTTAGATTCACAACAACATGAATTATCAGGTCATATAGTGCCTAATTGGATTTTATTTAAGTGGTAAGTTACTGTTTATAGGTTTTAGGTTCTTATGTCAGTTTATACAGAAGTCGGACGCGACGAGCTAGTTGCGTTCTTGCAAGATTATGCGGTTGGCGACTTGGTATCTTACCAAGGCATTAGCGATGGCATAGAAAATACCAACTACTTTGTTACAACCGATCAAGGTGAGTTTGTGCTCACCTTATTTGAGCATCATTCATTTGATGAGTTAGCTTACTTTCTCGATGTAATGACCTTTTTCTATCAGCATGATATTCCTTCCGCGCACCCCGCTGCAGATAAAGAAGGCCAGTATTTAAAAGAACTTTGTGGCAAGCCGGCGGCGTTAGTGCTGCGTTTATCTGGTCGTGGAGTAGATGCTGTTGCCACTATAGAGCAGTGCCAAGTTATTGGTGATGTATTAGGCAAAATGCACCTTGTAGGCAAAGAGTTTAAGCCTAAAAGAGTCACCCAACGAGGTCATGATTGGCGACAAAACAGTGCGAATAAATTACTGCCTCTTTTGGATAATGAAAGCGCCGAATTATTGAAAAATGAGTTGGTATTTCAGGCTCAATATGCCAAGTTAGACTTGCCCTTTGGTATGACGCATTCTGATTTATTCCGAGATAACGCCTTATTTGATGGCAATGAGTTACAAGGCATCATCGACTTTTATTATGCCTGTGATGAATACTTGCTTTATGACCTAGCGGTTGCCGTGAATGATTGGTGTATTGATGAAAATGGTTTAATTGAACACAAACGCTACCAAGCTTTAATGCAGGCTTATCTATTGCACAGGGGCCTCACCGAGGCAGAACAAGAATTCTGGAATTTAGTACTGCGCGCTGCAGCATTACGTTTTTGGATTTCACGTCTATTAGATAAACACTTCCCGCGAGAAGGTGAGCTGACACAAATTAAAGATCCGGATGCATTTTTAAAGATCCTCAAACAGCATCAAGGCAATGAAGACAAACTTAAGTAAATCAATGGGGTCAGACTCGATTGATTTTGGCGGGTTTGCTAAGTATCAATTTAGAATCAATCGAGTCTAACCCCATTGATGCGTGTTTTAATTATAAAACTAACCTCAATGGGCGATTTAATGCACGCCTTGCCTGCCATAACAGACGCGGCACGTGCGATCTCTGATATCGAATTTGATTGGGTTGTCGATCAGGCGTTTGCCGATGTTCCTCTATGGCACCCTAATGTAAAACACCTTATAAAAACGGCTCATCGGCAATGGCGAAAACAACCTATTTCTGCATGGAAAGACGGTCGATTGCCAAACTTCTACAAACAGCTCAATGCACAAGATTATGATGCAGTGATTGACTTACAGAGCAATCTAAAAAGCGCGGTGGTATCGTGGTTGTGTAAAAGCAATGTATCAGGATTAGATAAAAGCTGTGTTCGCGAAAAACCCGCACACTGGGCATATAAATATCGTTATACCGTCAATACCAATCAACATTCAATTGAAAAAATGCGTGAATTAATGGCACAAGCATTGAACTATAGTTTGCCAGACATGCCCGCCGATTATGGTGTTGATTTAAGTTTATACCCATTGCCAAAACTGGATATTAAACTGCCAGACAACTACCTATTGTTTGTGCATAATGCCAGTTGGTTAACTAAGTTATGGCCAGTTTCATCATGGCAGGATTTAATTGAAAAAGCAGTTGCTTCGGGCTATTCGGTACTACTGCCTTGCGGCAATGATGAGGAATATCAACGTGCGCAGCAGATCGCTAGTGCCAACCCACAGGCTCATGCATTGCCTAGACTATCTTTAAATGAAATGGCGGCGATTACACATAATGCTACAGGCGCGGTATGCAGTGATACCGGTTTAGCACATTTAGCGGCAGTGGCAGGCATTCCGTCAGTCACACTTTATGGCGCAACCAATCCTAAACGGATAGGCACCTACGGTAAAAACCAGCAGCATATTATCAGTGATTTATTGCAGCAATCATTAGTTAATGCAAAACAAGGCGAGCCGATTGGAATGGAAAATATAACCGTAGAACAGGTTTGGGATAGACTGAAAAGCCTTTTACCTGCAAAATAGAAGTAATTAGAAATCAAACCAAAGGGGGAAATCAAAGGGGGCTAAAATCAATCGAGTTGACCCCTTTGATTTGCGATGAAACAAATATTTCCACAATTCCATGCAGCGCAAGTGCTTGTTATTGGCGATCTTATGTTGGATAGTTTTTATCATGGCAAAGCTAACCGCATTTCACCTGAAGCACCTGTACCTGTCGTTAATGTCGAACGAATAGAAGAGTTGCCAGGTGGCGCGGCTAATGTGGCGATGAATATAGCCTCGCTGGGTGCAAAAAGCCAAGTGTGCGGAATAACGGGTTTAGATGATGCGGCAAAAGTATTACAACAAAAACTTAATTCTGTCGGTGTTGACTGCGCTTTTAATTACTCAGAAACTACCAATACTATTATTAAACGCCGCGTAATCAGCAATCATCAGCAACTATTACGGATGGATTTTGAATCACCATTTGGTGGCGACGAATGGTTTGCGCTCAAAGATATTGTTGAACCGCTTTTAAGTGATACATCAGTGATGGTGCTATCCGATTACAATAAAGGCACATTAGCCGATCCGCAGTATTGGATTACATTAGCCAAGCAGCATGATATTCTTGTGCTGGTGGATCCTAAAGGCAGTGATTTTGAAAAATACCGAGGCGCTGATTTAATCACACCCAATATGACCGAGTTTGAAGCGGTAGTCGGTAAGGTTGAATCTGAAGCCGATTTAATTGAAAAAGCACAACAACTGATTACTGAACTAGATATTGGCGCATTATTGATTACCCGTAGCGAACACGGCATGTCACTTATTCGCAAGAACGAAGCAGAGTTCCATTTACCTGCTATTGCTAAAGAAGTGGCAGATGTAACGGGTGCAGGTGATACGGTTATCTCGACTTTAGCCGCTACATTAGCCGCCGGTGGTGATCTAGAGCAAGCGGTTACTTTAGCTAATGTTGCCGCCAGTATCGTGGTCAGCAAACTAGGCACAGCAACCGTCAGTGGCCCCGAACTACAAGTGGAATACCAACGCCATCAAGGTACAAATAATACCGATCATAGTATCGCCGGCGTGGTGACTGTTGAGCAGCTCAAACTCGCGGTAGAGCAAGCCAAACAACGCGGTGAAAAAGTGGTGTTTACCAATGGCTGTTTTGATATTTTGCATGCGGGACACGTCGCCTATTTAGAACAAGCGCGAGCACAAGGTGATCGATTGGTATTGGCTATTAATACCGATAAATCAGTAGCTAAATTAAAAGGGCCAGGACGACCTATTAATTCAGCAGATCGACGTTTGGCTGTGCTGGCGGGTTTGGCTTCGGTTGATTGGGTGACTTGTTTTGACGGTGATACACCAGAAGAGCTATTGCGTGCAATCCAGCCTGACATATTAGTCAAAGGCGGTGATTATGATAAAACAGGTGTGGTGGGCTGGGAGATTGTAGAAGGCTATGGTGGTGAAGTTAGAGTGATGGGCATGACACCGAATTGTTCTACTACGGCTATTGTCGAGAAAATTAGTCAAGGTAAATAAACAGTCTCTTGTAATTGCACCTTCGGTTACTTCGTTTCGATATGCTTAGCTAGTCAAGCTTAGCGGCTATAAACCACTAAGAGTCCTTTAATCGTTCTACGGTATAATAATCGGTCTTTTGTATGCATAATTTTATTGGGAAGAAATGAAACAGAATCTAAACAGCTCATCCGTGAAATCAGATCTTATTTTTCTTGCGAGTTCAGCTTTTCTTTTGATGGCATTGCAAACGCTATTAAGAGGATTACTATTATGGCGAAATCAAGAACTGGCTGCGGTGATTCCTGATAGTGTGATGTTTAATGCCTTTTTAATAGGCTTGCGATTTGATTTGCTGATGACGGCGTATGCCATGATTCCGCTTGTGTTCAGTTTATTGCACCCGCGAGGGCTTAATTATAAGTTGGCAGCATTGTGGCTGACTTTAATCGCCAGTGTTTTTATCTTCTTAGCGGTGCTAGAACTTGATTTTTACTATGAATTTCATGTGCGTTTAAACAGTCTTGTTTTTCAATATTTGAAAGAAGATCCTGCTACCGTTATGAGCATGATTTGGTATGGTTTTCCTGTTGTGCGATATTTGATTTTAATAGCAGTGATCACCGCTATTTTATATGGCCTGTTTATGATGGTCATTCGTTGGTTACCTCGCCAAGGTAGAACACATTATTTACTTCGTTTAACCAGTTTTTTCTTGCTTGTGATCGTGGTCGCTGTTTCAGCGCGAGGTACTTTACGACATGGTCCGCCGCTACGTTGGGGCGATGCCTTTCAAAGCGATTATTTATTTGCCAATCACTTGGGGTTAAATGGTAGCTTTACCTTTAGTAAAGCCTTTATTGCCAATCTCAACAAAGATAAAAAGAATAGATGGTTGAAACTTATGCCTGAGGATGAAGCTTTATTGGAAACACAAGCATCATTATTAATTACAGGTGAAAAACTACTTAAACCAGATTCATCGGCTGTATTACGACAATACAATGCTGGCCAAGGTTTAAGCGACAAGCCATTAAATGTGGTGTTTATTTTAATGGAAAGTTTTAGTGGTGAATTTACCGGAAGTTTAGGACATGATTACGATATCACCCCTAACTTTGATCGTTTAAGTAAACAAGGCCTATTATTTTCGAATTTTGTTTCAAATGGAACACATACCCATCAAGGGATGTTTGCATCAATCGCCTGCTTTCCCAATATACCGGGTTATTCCGCACTAATGCAGACCCCCGAGGGTGATACTAAATTTAGTGGCATTTTAGATATGCTGAATCAAAGAAACTATCAAAGTATGTATATTTATAATGGCGATTTTGCATGGGATAATCAAAATGGTTTTTTTGGTGGTCAAGGCATGCAGCGGTTTATTGGTCGACATGATTTTGTGGATCCTAAGTTCTCAGATCCAACATGGGGTGTGTCTGATGAGGACATGTTCAATCGTGCGGCGCAAGAGTTAGCAAAACAACCGACAGATAAGCCTTTTTTTGCTTTTTTACAAACATTGTCAAACCATACACCTTATGCCTTGCCAGAACAGTTGCCGGTTGATGATGTCACTGATATGGGTGGGCTGAATGAACACTTAACAGCCATGCGCTATGCGGATTGGGCATTAGGAGAGTTTTTTGACAAAGTTGAAAAAATGGATTTTTATCAAAATACCATTTTTGTTTTAGTAGGTGATCATGGTTTTGGTACTAATGAGCAACTTACCGATATTGATCTATTACGCTTTCATGTCCCATTATTGATTATTGGCCCCAATGTAACCGAACAATATGGCTTTCACAATAATACGGTGGGTTCGCAGGTTGATATTGCACCGACGATAGCCGGTTTATTAGGCGGCTCATTTATACATAGTTGTTGGGGAAGAGATTTATTAAATGTAGATGATGCAGGTTTTGCAATGATTAAATCGTCAGGTTCTGATGTGACCACGGCATTATTACAAGGCGACAGTATTTTAATTCAGCACCCAGGCGTCAAAGATAAACTATACAATTATGAATTGGCTGAACAGAATAGTGTTCAAGCAATAGATGATAAAGAAAAACACGAGCATATGAAGTTAAAGATCAACGCTTATATTCAATCAGCAATGAAGGCGTTATTATACGGGCAACTCGGTACCCATGATTCGCAGGAGTAAGGGGTAATAATCTATCCTACATCTTGAATAATTAATGCTCACATTTACCTGAGTTTTGAGTGACATGCTTTTATCAAAACTGTAAAGCTTGTTTTGCTAAAAGACATTGAGGTGGCAAGAAAGAAAACCATAATTTTTATTGCTTAGAATGATGACTTTTAAACCCGCCCCAATAAAACATAATGCTGGGCAGTATTAGTAGGTTTAAAATGGTTGAAGATGCCATTCCGCCAATAATAATGGCGGCCATGGGTCCCATAATTTCTCGGCCTGGGTTATCGCTATCAATTGCGATGGGGAGCATGGCTAATGCAGTCACTAATGCAGTCATTAAGATGGAAGGTAGGCGTTCTTTGGCACCTAGAATTAAGGTGTCGATATTCCACGGTAGATTATCGACTTCGACTAGGTGACGATAATGCGAAATAAGCATAATCGAGTTACGGACGGTGATGCCGAATAGGGTAACAAAACCTACAATAGAGCCAACCGACACTGTTGCGCCGGTGAGCAAAACGGCGATCACGCCGCCCACTAATGAGAAGGGTAAGTTGATTAGCATAATGCTCAAATAACGGATACGACCTACTGCCATATAAATAAGGATAAATACGCCGATGGCGGCGACGAGTGAATGTAGAATAAGATCTTCTCGTGCTTGGGTTTGCTCGACGGCTGTGCCGGTAAATTCTGGGTAGGCACCGGCTTCAAATTCCATTTCATCAAAGACGCGTGCTTTTAATTCTTTAATAAAGCTACCCATATCTCGGTTTTCAACATTACAGGTGACAGCCTGAATACGTTGGGCGCTTTGATGCAAGATGTTATATCGACCTTCAACTTGAATAATATTGGCTACTTCTGACAATGGTACGGTGAAGCCATCTGCTGTTTTAATGGGGAGTTTGGCCAGATCTTCAGGTTTTCTTCGCAAGCTTTCGTCGATGATAACTGAAACATTAAAAAGTCGATTACCTTGGTAGCTATTACCGACCACTTTTCCTTCGTAGGCGGTTTGTATGGTCTCCATCACTTCAACTGGACGCAAACCGAGACTATTGAGCCGATCATGCTTTAACTGAACTTGTAGCACAGGTGTGCCGGTGGGGGAGCGCATTTGCACATCAGTCGCACCTTCAATAGAGCGCATAATTTCGGCTAAGGCTTGTGCTTTTCGGTCTAAAAAGCCAAGTTCATTACCGTAGAGATTAACGACTATCGGCGAGGTATACCCAGATATTGTCTCATCGACACGTTCGATTAAAAATGTATTTGCTTCAAATAATAAACCGGGAAAGCTCTTTAAGATTGCCCGCAGGCTATCCATGACTTTTTGTTGTTCACTGCCTGATAAGGGTTCAAGATCGACTTCAAACTCGCTGTAATGACTGCCATAGGTGTCTGCGGATCGTTCTGCTCGTCCTGCCCATTGTGATACGGAACGAACGCCGGGAATTTTTAGAAATTTTTCAGTTAACTGATTGCCCGCTTGAATTGAGCGTTCTAATGAAGTGCCAGGAATTGCAGTGGTATGGACAATATAATGGCCTTCACGTAATTCGGGTAAAAATTGTGTGCCTAAGCTGGGAATAATGGCCAAACCCGCTGTGCATAACAAAACAACCGTTGCCATAGTCACCATGGGTAATTTAACGGTGAGACGTAATATTGCCGAATAAATGGGCATGATCAAACGTAGTAATGGTGGATCGTTATCGGGCAGTTTGCCTCTGCCCAGCAATAAATAACACAGTGCGGGTGTAACAGTGAGTGCAACAAATAGCGATGCCAAAATAGCTAAAATATACGATACGCCCAAGGGTGAAAATAAACGACCTGCAACCCCGTTTAGTGTGAGCAAAGGCACAAAAACCAATGCGACAATAAAGCTGGCATAAACAACAGAGCCGCGCACTTCCATTGAGGCTTCATAGACAACCTCGGCGATGGCACGTGGCATGGCTAATAATTTGTTTTCTCGCAAACGGCGATAAATATTTTCGGTGTCGATAATGGCATCATCGACCACTTCACCTAATGCAATGCCCAAACCACCAAGCACCATAATATTTAGGTTAACCCCCGTGGCTAATAGAACCAGTGCAGCACTAACGAGTGATAATGGAATGGCAATAGCTGAAATAAATGCCGTGCGAATATTAAACAAAAAGATAAAGAGAATAAGTAAGACAAAGGCACCACCAAGAAGGAGGTGTTCGGTAATATTATGTAGGGATCGCTCGATATAATCGGCAGGGCGGAAAAGACGAGGATAAAAAGTAATACCTTGTTTTTCAAAAACAGTGGCTAAGTCAGCAAGCACAGCTTCAACATCTGTTGAGACATTCAAGGTGTTGGCGCCAAATTGTCCGATCACCATCATCACGATGGCGGGTTTACCCATAATAGCGGCCGCACCAATACGTGGTTCAGGTGCCATAGTTACGGTGGCAACATCAGAAATTTGAATAGAATGGCCATTTTCACGCTTGATGATTACTTTTCCGATTTGTTCTGGATCAACAGTATTGACACTGGTCTGAATGGTGAAGCGTTGGTTATCATTTTCAATAAAACCGGCGGATTTAATAGCTGTCGCTTGCTTGGCTGCAGTGACAACATCATCAATACTTAAACCAAATTTCCATAGTTTCTCAGGATTAATTTGTATTTGTAGTGATTCAATCTCACCGCCAAACACATTGACATCGGCTACGCCTTTGACACTGAGTACTTGCGGCACGATTGACCAGTCTACTGCGTGGCGTAATGCCATCATATCTACAGTGTCAGACTGTACACCAATGGTTAAAATAGTGGCAGATGAGGATGCTAAAGGTGCAGGAACCGGCACGCCAACACCTTCAGGTAGTGAACCATTAAGCCCCGCTAAACGTTCACTCACTAATTGTCGATTACGGTAAACATCGGTACTATCATCAAAGGTTGCTGTGACAATAGAAAGCCCTTGTATTGATTCTGAGCGTAAATATTCGAGTCCAATTACACCGTTAATCGTGCTCTCAATGGGTTGCGTAACTAAAATTTCGACTTGTTCAGCTGAATAGCCTGGTGACTCGGTTTGAATGATAACTTGTTTGGGCGAGAATTCAGGGAAGATATCTAAACCCGCGGTAGAAAGGCGATAAACGCCATAACAAAGCACCATAAGCGCAAGCGCAAGCACAATGCCATAATAGCGAACTGAAAAGCGAACAATAGCCGATAACATGACGTGCCTTTATACGCTATATTTTGTAGAGCATGGAGAGTAAGGCATTAATCGTCATCCTCTTCAGGTATCTGCCACCGGAGCTCTTCTGATAGCAATAATTGCCCACCGCGGGTAACGACATTATCATCTTGCTTGAAGGAATCGCGGATAAACCAGCCAAAATCAGTCTCGCGATAATCAGAAACCGGGCGACGTTGGTATAAATCTTCATCAACTTGTACGTATACCCAAGGTTGTCCGCCATACCAAACTACTGCGGTTAATGGCACATTAACACCTGTTTCAATTTCGTCAGATAATACAATCCAAGCATTTAAACGCATGCCGATCCGCAATGCTGTTGCCGGTGTTCTAAAGTAATAAGTCAGCCCTTGCGATACGTTATTAGTGTAAGTGGCGGGTGAAATAAGATACGCTTTTCTTGCGCTTATTCGTTCAGGATGACTGTTTATGAAAATAAAGCTACTTTCTGCTGGGAGATCAAGCGCTGGCGGTAACGAAGCCATAACCAATACATCTTTATTTTGTAATAAGCGGTCAAAATAACTGGTTTTTTCTTTCGTTCCTGCCTTACCTAATGCCCAATTTGTTAACTCCTTTCCCCAATGCTGGACAGATTCTAATCGAATATTTTCCATTTGTTTGTTTTCGGCCTGCAGTTGCGCTTGATTTTCTACCTTTTCTAAGCGCGCTTCTTCCACTTGCCGTAATGACACATTGGTTCGCTCTTTATATAAGGTCAATAAGCGATTATAAATTTTATTGGCCGCATTTAAACGTTGAGCGATAACGGTTTTGCTGGCTTCGGCTTTTTGATAAGCCGTCCTTTTCTGTAATAGCGGTTCAAAGTCAATCACTTGGCCTGTTGCTTGTGCTTCATTTAAATGTTTTATAAGCTGCAGCGTACTCAGTTCAATACCGCTTTGCGCGATCACTTCTTCATCTAGTTTGACCGCAGGGAGACCTTTATAAATTTCAACACGAGAAGGGGCGTCATCATCATCGTCTTCTTCATTATAGCTGTTCTGCTCTTCATCTTCTAATTCGTCATCTGCTTGCTGTTGCCGATAATCTTCGAGATAGTGATCAATCGTTGCTACAAGCCCTTGTTTAGCGGTGAAAGAGCGCACAGCGATAAGCACCAATAAGGCGAGTAGCAGAATAACGCTGATTTTAATTATTTTTTTAATCATTTATTTATTCAACCGAGTCATTGCTGCATCTTCTAAACGTGCAAATTCTCGCCACGCAGATACTTCTAGTAAATAACGGGCACGTTGTATATATAGGCTTTCACGCTGCTGCCAAATGAGTTTTAAGCTGTCAGTAAACCCTAATTTATATTGCCGTTGCAAGCTCTTTTGCTGTTCGGTAGCGGTGTCAAGCAAAGTATCAGAATACGCTAATGATTTAAGGGCAGATTTATACATAATATGCGCCTGATGAACGTGTTGTAAAAGCGATGTTTGTAATGCCAATATTTCTTTACCCTTTAATGCGCGCCGGGCTTTAGCTTCAGCTATGGGGCCAGAATATACATCATTGATGGGTAAGATGAAGTTGCTTGCCAGTGCCCAGATATTATCATTTTGATCAAAAATAAAGCCAGGTGAAAAAGTAAAGTCAGGGGACTGCTTGGCAATTTCTTTATGCAAGTCAGCTTCAGCTACCCAATATTCTGCTAATGCTTTTTTCAGATCAGGCCGTTCTTTAACGGCATGTGCTTGCAAATAATCTAAAGATAAATTTGCCACGTTAATATCGGGCAATTGAGAAAAAGAGTGTTCATCTAAATGAACGGTGAGCAAGGCATCGGCGGGCAGACCGACGGCCAAAGCAAGTTGGGTGCGAGCCTCTGTTTGAGCTTGTTCAATGTTATTGAGAGATAAATTTGCTTGTTGTAACGCCAGTCTTGTCGAGCTGACTTCAAACTCACTGATCTGACCAAGCGAGAAACTGCGCTCTAAAATGGTTAATGCTGATTCTAATAACGTTATTTCATCAGTAATAAATTGACGCTGATGAATGGCGACTAAGGTGTTTAGATAGCTGTCAACAATGCGATCTCGGATCTGCCATTTCACTTGCGCTACATTCAATTTGGTCATTTCAGTGACGGCTTGGGCGTAAGCAACCCGTGTTTGATGTTTTTTGGGATCTTGATAAACCCAACTGAACAGCACACCTAAGGTCCATGGTGAAATACCACCATCATGTTCACTATGATGTTCTGAACTGAGATTTATTTCTGGGTTAAGCTTTTGACCGGCAGTAATTTCAGCGGCCTCAGCAACACTTACTTTAGCAGATTCAATTTGGAGATCGAGGCTATAAAATTCCCCAACGGCAACTAAACTTTCTAGATCCCAAGTTGATTTAGGCCATGTTGGAGTAGCAAATCCTTGTTTTTGTAACCCGTTTTTTAGTGCGGCGGCATCAATTGTACGCGTATGATACGTTGTTGTTGCTTCTTGCGTATCAAGCGGAGCGGCTTTATACGTTTGATAGGTCGGTGCGCATGCTGAAAGAAGTAATAGATAACAAGCAATAATAAAATAGTTATTCATAGCCCTCTTGCCATAGCTCTTCATCATGCTCTGATATATTTCCCGAGCTTGCATCAACTTCTATCTTCATTTCTTTGCCTTGATAAGTATCAATATCAAACTCATAGGTTGCAGCACCATTTACTTCAATCTCATATTCTATTTCAATAATATCACCCGGCCATGCAGCAAGTGCAATGGCGCGCGCCTGTGTTTCAGAAATGTGCTTTTGTTTTGCAAACAATGGATGTGCCACGCTAGGTACTTCTTCCTCTATTTCAATAATTTGGTTTGTTGCCGCATCACATTCAATATCCCAATCACGGCCATCGGTGGCACGAATGTTAAACTCATAAACGGGCTGATCGTCTTCTAGTTTAAATTCAACCTTAATAACATATCCCATACGTGTCTGTAGTGCTGTTTTTTCACACTGTTGGTAGAAATGGCCACCATATTCAAAACGTGCAAAATCTTCGGCAAAAACATTCACCGATAACAGTATAGTGAAAAATAGATAAATTCGCATGGAAAACCTTAACTTTAGATAGAAAATCTAACAAATTGTATACGTCTCGAAACTATTTTTCGTTATGAAAAACTCCTTATTTTTGGCCTATAAGTTCTAGATTGAATGATTACGGGTATATTTTTAGCGATCTTATTACTTTAGCTAGGTTATCTTTGAGGTGATTGGGGTTAATTGTGCCGATGATGACGCTACTTACCGCTGGATTAGCATAAATTAAATCAAAATTTTTCTGCACATTGTCGGCGGTGAGATGACCGCTGGCGAGGGCTTTTTTTATAAAGATACTTTTATCGGCTTGGCTTGCTTGATCCAAGACCGTTTGTTCTTGTTGGTAATCCAGATTATGCATAATCATGGCGAGATCAGAGTGTTGCAGTGCAAGTAAACCACCTTCAACTGTTTTGGTGGACATGCCGGTGGCGAGGATTAGACCTTGTTGCTTCAGCTCGTCTAATACTTCTAAAGCACCTTGTTCTATGATTGTTTTGTCGTTGCCATCAGAATGAATGAGCACGATATCTAGCACGTCTCTTTGAAGGCTTTTCAAGCTTTGTTTGATGCTGGCGCTGATAAATTCTGGCGTGAAATTGTAGTTAGATTCGCCGGTCTTCGTGTCGAAGGTTTCGCCTACTTTGGTAGCGATGATAAAGTCATGGTTTTGTTTTGCTAACAACTCACCTAATCGTTGTTCGCTATTGCCATAGGCGGGTGCGGTGTCTATTAGATTTATTCCTAAATCCCATGCTTGGGCTAGCAGGTCTTGCACTTGTTTGTCATCGGGAATTTTAAAGCTGCTTGGGTATTTCACCGCGGTATTTCGGCCAATTTTTACTGTACCTAAACCTAGTGGAGATACAAATACGCCTGTTTTTGCAATTTGCTTGCGTTGTTCTAAATAAGGGCTCATTTGAATTTAGAATCCCATAATGTGGGGCTTATTTCTGCTTTAGTTAAGCCAGTCACTTCTTTGTGTTTTTCTGCAACTAAGCTGCTATATTTGAGTTTTTCAATGATTTTATCGGCAAGATCAGGTGCTAAAGCTAGTTTTGTAGGCCATGCGATATGGATATTGTTTTTTGATTCTACAAAAGCGGTATCAGGACGAGATAGGGCAGATTGTTTAGGTTCGGCACGGTTGATATTGTGTGTAGCCCATTCCAGATCGGGCAAGCTAAACCACGGTAGAATATCAAGCAATAAATCATGCGCATCAGAGCATTGTTCAAGAAAGGGTTTTCCTACACCTTGTTCGGCAATATTGCCGCCAATATACCAAACTATGTTGCCATCATCGTTTAAATGGCTGGTTATTGTTGCGATAGGCTTTGAACCAGAACCTAAGCTGTGTGCATAAATTGCAGGCAATGAGTGTGCGGGTTCTTTGGCTTTGCACATCACCATTTGCAGGGGTCTTCGCTGCATTGCTGGTCTTTTAATGCCCAAATCATCGAGCAATGTTTGATTGCCCTCACCTGCGGTTAGAACAAATTGTTGAGCGTTAATTTCAATATCGCCATTGATCAGTATTGATTGCACGTGTTGGTTTGTTTGCTGCCAAGAGAGTGTATCAATCTTAAGAATGCGCTCTTGCCATGGTTGAGCTAAGGTGGTCAGCACCGTTGAAATATCTAAAACAGGTTCTTCTAGACGATACAAGGCACCTTTGAAGTTGGGATCTTGAAATAAGGTAGGTTGGTCTGATTTTGGCACGCTTTGCATGCGGCTACTGAGTGCTTTGCTGGCAAAGAATGACACCATTTTTGATGATAATTGTTCTTTCGACCACATTAATTGGTGGTCAGCTAATACCTTGACGGGTGTCAGATCAATATCACCAGTACCAGCTAAACAAGCCTGCCAGCGTGCGGGCATATCACCAATCGCATGAGTTGCTTTAGATAAAATTCCGTTAAGGGCATATTTTGCTCCCCCATGAATAATGCCTTGCGAGCTTAATGTTTGTGCATTACCAATCGTTTTATTTTCTAATAATAGGGCATGAAAGCCCATTTGGTTTAGACGATGATGTAACCATAAACCGGCAATGCCCGCGCCGATAACGACAACATCAGTGGTAAGCTTTTTTTGACTCATTAATTAGCTGAGGCTTTCGTCTAAAGCTTCACAGATATAATGACCAATAATGATATGGCCTTCTTGTACCCGAGCCGTTTCATCAGAAGGCACACAAATACAATGATCAGCTGTTTCAAGTAATTTGCCACCGTGCTCGCCCGTAAATGCGACGGTAATACAGTCTGCTTGCTTTGCGGTGTTCAGGCCATTTATGACATTGCCACTATTGCCAGAAGTAGATAAACCAATTGCAATATCACCTTTTTTAGCTAATGCTTGAATTTGACGGTCAAAAATTGTGTCAAAACTATAATCATTGCCGTGCGCAGTAATGATAGATGTGTCAGTTGTGAGCGCAATTGCCGCTAGTGGCTGACGCTGTTTGTAATAACGCACTACAAATTCAGCGGCTAAATGTTGAGCGTCTGAGGCGCTACCACCATTGCCAAAAAACAATACTTTATTGCCTGAGGCTAGGCATTTTCTAATATTTTCAACCAATGCCTCAATTTGTGGCTCAAGGGAGCCTAAGCCTTCAACCATAGTTTGATGACGTTGAACGGTAGATTTGAATGACACGGCTTACCTCTTATCGGACTAAGTGATAATATCTAGTGATATTTAAAGACAGTGTATCAAAACACAGTCACTTACTACTCATAAAAATGAATAACTGATTTTCAATATGCATAAAAAGACACACTATTTGAGAGAAGATCTCGCCAAGCAATGGCAGGAAGAGGATCCTTTTTCAATGGTGAAACAGGCAGAGGGTGAAATTTTTCGCCAAAAAGAAGGTCGCCGCACCCTACGTTTTATTTTGGGTGGGAAATCTTATTTTCTCAAATATCATCAAGGTATTGGTTGGGCTGAGATCATTAAAAACCTTTTACAATTCCGTTTACCGATTATTAGTGCAAAAAATGAATGGTTAGCGATTCAGCTATTAGAACAAAATCAAATAGATAGCATGCAAATTGCTGCTTATGGCGAGCGGGGCTGGAACCCTGCAAAAAAAGAGTCTTTTCTAGTAACGGATGAGCTTGTAGATACAATGAGTCTTGAATATTTGGGCGAACAATGGCGGAAAAAACCACCCACTTTTCGAAGTAAACTTAGCTTAATAACAAAAATAGCAAATATATCAAGAAAAATGCATGAAAGCGGGCTTAACCATCGTGATTTTTATTTATGTCACTTTTTGCTGGATAAGTCTTTTTCGACAACAAATACAATTGAAGACGCGACAAGCTTGTTTTTAATTGATTTACATCGTGCCCAGATCCGTAAAAAAGTGCCGCAACGTTGGTTGGTTAAGGATATTGGAAGTCTGTATTTCTCGGCATTAAATGTTGAGTTAACACAGCGCGATCGCTATCGATTTATCAAACGTTACTCGGGGCTACCCTTACGACAGGTACTGAGCGAACAGCAGTCATTTTGGGAGAAAGTCGCTAAACGTGCTACTCAATTACGAGATAATGGTAAGGCTGAATGAAAATAGTCCATTTTGATTCGCTATTAAGCTCATTTAAAAAAGGTGAGGAAACGATCTCTTTGCCTTTTGATTTAGATATTGAAAATAAATCCTATCGTTGTACTCAAATATTACGTTTATTACCGAGCAAACGATTAGTGGTCAAAGCATGCGATGAAGCTGGCTATAGTTTTCTTATCAAAATATTTATAAAACAAAGTAAAGGGGAACGAGAGTTAGCTAGGGAAAAACGGGGTTATCAGTTAATAAAGCAGACGGACATTGATGTGCCTGAGCTTATGTTCACAAATGATACTCACCCTGATTATTGTGTTATTGCCTATCAGTATCTAGAAGGTTCCGTGCCTTTTGCCAATACAAATGAAATAGTATTAATGTATGACGATGACCTGATTGCAATGGCCGCGGCATTACACAATGCTGGTTTACTCCATAGTGATTTTCATTTAGACAATATATTAATAGCTGATAATAAACTCTATCTTATTGATTTAGCCTCTATTTACGCAGATAAAAATGTGCAATCAGTCGGCAAGGAAAATAGCCTAGCAAATTTAGCTGTTTTAATCGTACAGTTCAAGCCTGGCGAGCAGAAAGTATTAATGAGCAAGCTTCAGCAATATTACCAGCAACGAGGCTGGCAATATGGAGTGGAAGAGCAAAAAGAGTTTAAGATACGGGTAAAACAAGCGTGGCAAAAACGCAAAACAAATTATCTTAAAAAATGTTTCCGTAAGTGTACGATGACAGCATATAAAAAGACTTTTAGGCAAGAATATGCTTTTTATCGCCCTTTCTTTGATAAAGAGGGGGAGAGTTTTGTTAAGCAAATAGAGCAACTTATTGCAACGGGACAAGTGTTAAAAGCAGGGAATTCAGCTACTGTAGTCGCTATTAATTATGCAGGCAAAGACCTGGTTATCAAGCGCTATAATATGAAGAGCTTTTGGCATTTATTAAAACGATGTTATCGACCTAGTCGAGCAGCCATTTCATGGCGAAATGGGCGTTTATTACAGTTGTTAGGTGTTGCAACACCTGCGCCCCTCGGTTTTATTGAAAGACGTTATGGTTGGTTTCGCTCAACCGCTTATTTTATTTGTGAAAAAAGTGAAGGGCAGGAAATGTTAGCAACATTTAACCAGCGAATGCCCAGTGAAAAAGAGTTGGCCCAAATTAAAAACCTTTTTGATGTATTTAAAGAATATAAAATAAGTCACGGTGATTTTAAGGCAAGCAATTTGTTAATAAAAGAAAACGGAGAGATAGAGCTTATAGATTTGGATTCGATGCAGGAGTGTTTAAATGTTCAATCATTCCAGCGTCGATTTGAAAAAGATAAAGTACGTTTTTTGCGAAATTGGCATTCACCAGCCTTGCAGAACTTGCTGTTGAAGGTGATTGATTGATGAAACTTGCGGTTTGCTTATATAAATTTTTCCCATATGGAGGCCTTGAGCGTGATTTTTTAAGAATCATGACGATGTGTCGTGATCGTGGATATGAGATTGATGTCTATATTATGCTGTGGCAGGGTGATATACCCGAAGGTTTTAATGTTCATATTATTAAGCCGCAGGGCTGGAGTAATCACCGAAAGGTGGCTTCCTATATCGAGCAAATTACGCCAATGGTAAAACAAGGGAATTATGACCTTGTAATCGGCTTTAATAAAATACCCGGATTAGATTTATATTATGCGGCAGATGCATGCTATATCGACAAAGTAGAAAATAAAAAAAGTTCTTTTTTGCAAAAGCTCAGTATGCGTTTTCAAATTTTCTCTAAAAATGAACAGGCGGTGTTTTCTAAACAGAGCAAAACAGTTTCATTGATGATTTCAGAGATCCAGCGAGATTTATTTAAAAAACATTATGGCACGCCAGATGAGCGATTGATTATGCTCCCGCCGGGAATAGATAAAAGTAGGAAACGATCAGATAATTGGCAAGAGATCAGACAAGCTTTTAGGCAAGAATTCAATATAAAGGACGATGAATTCATGTTACTGATGGTGGGAACCGGCTTTAAAAGGAAGGGCGTGGATCGTGCAATTCAGGGCTTAGCATCCTTGCCGGAACGGCTACAAGAAAAAACAAAACTTTTTATTTTAGGAGAAGGGAGTCCTGAGCCCTACCAAAAGCTTATTAATCAGCTTAGGCTTCAAGATCAAGTTGTTTTCTTTGGTGGGCGTAACGACGTACCTTATTTTTTATTAGGGGCTGATTTGTTATTACATCCCGCCAGAAAAGAAGCAGCGGGAATGGTGATTATTGAGGCGATAATCGCAGGGTTACCAGTATTAGTCACAGAGGTATGTGGTTATGCAAAACATGTAACAGAAGCCAAAGCCGGACAGATCGTATCATCACCTTTTGAACAACATAGTTTTGATCTACAGCTCAATGAAATGTTACACGCAGATAGAAAAATCTGGTCTGACAATGGCATTAACTATTCGAACAGTCATGATCTTTATAGTATGCCTGAGAAAATAGTCGAAATTATTGAAAAGATGGCAAAGTGAAATAGCCTCAATAAATTACAGATCAGATAATATTAAAAAACATTCCCATTAGAACTTCTATTCCCTAATCAACAACGCCATGAAGTTTGTCATAGACAATACGAGCCAATTCAAAATCATCTTCATAATCAATATCCACAACCATAGTGTCAGTTTCAAATAAGTATGGATTTACTCCAATGTGGTAATGGTAGCGGTTAACGGT
Organism: Methylophaga sp.; assembly: GCA_026988435.1. Classification (GTDB taxonomy): domain Bacteria; phylum Pseudomonadota; class Gammaproteobacteria; order Nitrosococcales; family Methylophagaceae. The sequence goes on along the minus strand of JALSLH010000053.1, from coordinate 28,043 downwards.
TTCACGCTTAAGGATAAATAAACTCCACAGCACTGAATATTGTTTTGGAAGATCTTGAGAAACTTTATGCCAATAACCAAAGCCGTAGTTAACGGGATTGCCTTTTTCATCAAGTAAATGGCCTTTAAAAGGCTTTACTGCGACCAAAGAATCATAATCATCACGTATTTTTTTCCATTCACTTAGAGCTTCTTTGAAATGATTAAACAGTGGTGATGTTACTTGAATCCACATAATATCATCCTCACCCGGAATAGGATCGGTTAAGGCTTTAACAAGATCAGGCTGAAAGACCGTATTACCCGTTAATGATTTATCTCTGAGTAGGAAATTAAAGCCATATTTATCACATAACTCTGATACTTCTTCACTCTCTGATGAAATATATACATTTTCAGGAGATTCAAATTCTAGAATTTGCTTTGCTTTGATATCAAATAATGAATCGCCTTTATAAAAAGGGCGGATGTTTTTTCTTGGAATGCGTGTTGAGCACGTTTGTAATGGAATAATAATTTTCATAGCGGTGCTTTAGGGTCATTTTTCGCAATAGATAAGGCTTCATCATAACTGATTTTAGGTATTATTTCATGGGGCAAAGAACTCTGTTCAGATAGATTATAAATAGAAAACTCCAGTTGCTTTGAGGCTCGAAGTGCTTGCTCAAAAGAAACACGAATAAAAGGTTCATAATCTTTCATAAAATCAGGTGGACGATTGTTGCCATTATTATAGAAGTGAGACTTGCCTGTTCCGCCTAGATCCATGCCGACAATAAACTGCTTACGATATCCTAAATAATAGGCAAGCTGAACAGCCCAAGTAGCTACTGTTTTTCCTGAGAAAAATCCTTCATCAGCGCTTGTACTGAATCCAACATTGCCACCTATATTTTTGAGAGAGTGGTCGATGAATATGTCGGGATTATGACTGTATTTTAGTCGAAACTGATCGAAAGGCAATCTCTCGATTCCAAATTTTCTCCTTATGTTTTCAATTAAGAAAATATTGTCCCTTTTTAATAAATCCGGTTCTCGTTCACAAATTCTAGATAAGCCAACATACGAAAAATAACAGTAAGATCCAGAAAGGATAGATTCTCTTACACAATCCCAATGATTTTCAAAAACGCGGTGGTCAACGATTAAACAGTGTGTTGGTATTAAATTATTTTCTGAGAATCGGCGGATTGCGCAATTTAAACTGATAGTATCGAAATGTTTTGCTTTTGTTAGATCCACGGTATTCAGGGAGGGGCCAGTTGCGATGATAAAGCTGCTAGCACTGAATTTATCTTTTAATGAAGAAACCTTGCCAACATGAGCAATAATTTGGTTGTCCCACGTGATTGTATAGTCATTTTTGTTGCGGATGAAGCCAAAATGAGGGTGGCAAATATATTGGTGCTTAAGCCTCTTTCCTAAGCGAAGACGACGAAAGGTCGTTGATATTTTCTTTTTAATCTTATCGATAGTATTGTGTCGTAGCATTATTTTTTATAGTAATGACTGTCATTTAATGCATGAAAAATAATGGATTGCATTTGGGTCGTTAAAACTGCACTATCGACAGGATTGTCGTTGAGATCCATCGCTAGATTTTTATGTTGTGTTGTTGACTTGAAAGGGATTACTAGCTTGCCATACTCATTAATAAGCCCGATATCTGACCAGCTTGCGACGATGATATTACGATTTTCTTTGGGTGTTGCTAGATTAATACCTAAGCTATAGTCTTTCTCGGGGTTTTGCACACCTAATTGGCTTAATATTGTTATGGGAATATCCATATGGCTGGTCGGTGCGGTGATCGTTTTTGGTGAACTATTTGGCATCCAGACAATCATCGGGGTGCGTACCTGCCAATCAGTAAAAGCAGAGTTGTGGCCCCATCGATCACGTTCCATAAACTCCTCGCCATGATCCCCTGTTATTATTATGAGTGTATTATCAAGATCGCCTGATTTTTCTAGTGATTCGATAATACGTTGCAGCTGAATATCAATGCCATGAGCTGAATTTTCATAGCGTGCTTTCATGCCCTTAATTTGTGGTGCAAGCTCTTTACGGGATAATCCCGCGTAGTCGAGTGTTTTTAAATAATCATTGCGGATAATCGCTTCTTCTGGAAATGAATAACGTGCGTGAGTTGCCTCAAAAAATAGGAAGCCATAAAAGGGTTTAGAATGATTCCTATTTTGGATGGCGTCAATAAGCGCAGTGGTATTTGTACGATCACGTTTCCATGGTTCTTCTTTATTGTGTTCTATAAGTTTCTCAGGCGGAATTTGACTGAATAGTGTTTTATCAAATTCAGGGTAGGTGAATCGGGCGCTAGTATAGATAAAATATTGATAACCATAGTCGTTAAGCACATCGAACAGCACTGGACCTTGTTGTTTACGTAAGAAGGCATCCCAATAGTTACCATGCAGACCGTAAAATAGGGAGAACAAACCTTGTCGCGTGCCATTCCCGCCAGAATAATGATGTGTGAAATTCCATGATTTTTCTGAAAAAGTACTCATATTAGGCATGATTTTGGGTGTTAAAAGATCCCAACGCATTGATTCTGATACAAGCATAACGATATTAAATGGTTTATCGACCTTTGTTAATTGTATTGGTTGTTTAGGGTAATCAAGCTGTTCTGATTTTAGTTGGGATAGCTTAATTCGTGACGTTTTCTTAACGTCAACCCCCAGCTTCCTTAGCAAAGAATCCATGCTCATGGGTTGGTATAAAAAGAGTGCATCGCCGCGATCTAAAATTGGGCCATAAAGACTCGCTTTGCTATAGCCATATACCGCTCTTTCTGTGAGTGTTGCAGCTAGAAATAACATGACGACGGCACTCGTCGGGATATGGAACTTTGGAATTTTTAAGGCAAGGTATAAGCCAACAATATGCACGCTAGCAAGTACGGCAATATAGGATAATGTGACTAAAATATTAGTTTGATCTGCCCCCAGAGATTCAAAACCGCCAGGTGTTGTCAATAAGTTCCAGACAAAACCATTGATGTGAAAGGCATAAAGATCGAATAAGTGAGAATCAATAAAAACAATACCATGTCCAAGGATGGAAAAGAAAATGGCAACTTTGACTGCAAGAGACTTCCACCGCCGCAACAGCCAATAACTAATAATAGCGGGGCCTTGATACATAAGGCCATAAGTGGCTAAGGCCAAAAAACTATGAATATGGTCGTGTGTTGTATCAGCTGGAATTTCAATAAGAAAATGGCTGGTCAAAAATATGCTAAATAGCCAAGTACATATAAAATAGACAGTCATATTAATATTTTTGAGCATGATTTACCTTAATATCTTGAGTGAGGTTTATTTGGTTACAAGGATATCTTCCATCACTAGATATTCTAGATCAGAACCATAAAACATATTGAGCGCATCGGTTGGGCTACAAACCATCGGTTCACCGCGGCGGTTTAATGAGGTATTAAGCACCACTGCATTACCATTCAATTTTTCCATTTCTTCAAGCAAAGAGTAATAACGCGGATTAGTCGCTTTAGTTACGATCTGTGCACGTGCCGTACCATCTTCGTGCACAACCTCTGGAATGCGTTTTTTCCAACTTTCACCTACATCAAAAGTAAAGGTCATATAAGGGCTAGGGTGCTCTGTTTGTAAGATTTCAGGAGCTACAGTGTCAAGCATACTAGGGCAAAATGGACGCCAGCGTTCACGGTATTTAATTTGAGCATTAATTCTATCAGCAACACCTTTATGATTAGGGCTTCCAATAATACTGCGGTTACCTAATGCGCGAGGGCCAAATTCCATACGCCCTTGAAACCATGAAACAGGATTTCCAGCATTAAGAATTTCAGCAGTTTGTTGCGTGGTGTTTTCTAAATGCTGCCATGCTACTTTTTCAGGATAGCTTTCACAGGCTTCAATGCACTGCTCTGTTGTGTAAGAGGGGCCAAGATAGACATGTTCCATTTTTTCAACAGGCACCCCCGCCATTTCAGATGCATAACTGGCAGCACCAATCGCCGTACCCGCATCACTGGCAGCAGGTTGGACGAATAATTCTTTCACGTCAGGCATGGCGATAATGCGTTGGTTTAACTTAACATTCAGCGCGACACCACCGGCAAAACAGACTTTGCCTGTTTCTTTGATGATATCACCTAGGTAATAATCAATTAGATGAAGTGCTGTTTTTTCTAATAGGGCTTGAATGCTGGCGGCATAATCAATGTAAGGGTCGTCAATTTCATCGCCATCACGCATTGGGCCAAGCCATTCGATGAGTTTAGGGCTAAAGAAATAGCCTTTGCCATCTTTTTTATAGCGACGTAACCCCACCGTATTGACTAGCTTAGTATTTACTTTGAATTCACCATCGTGACAATCAATCAAACGTGAAAAATCAAAGCGATTAGGATCGCCATAAGGCGCCATACCCATTACCTTGAATTCACCATCGAGCATTTCAAAGCCAAGCAATTCAGTTAATGCGCCATACATACCGCCAAGAGAATCGGGATCGTAGAATTCTTTAATTTTATGGATCTTGCCATTTTCACCATAACCAAAAAAGGTGGTGGCATACTCACCTTTGCCATCAATGCCGATGATAGCTGTTTTTTCTTTAAACCCACTCAGGTGATAAGCACTGCTAGCATGAGCAAGATGGTGTTCAATTGCTTCGAATTTTACGCGTTTTGAATCAATACCTAAATCATCAAGCAATTTCATCACATTTTTATGATTACGCCAATAGCGACGATTGCCACTAAATAAGGCGGTTAAAGCGCGGTCAGGTGCATACCAATGCCGTTTTGCATAGTGCCAGCGCGCTGGTGATTTAAGGCCAATTTCTGCGTAGGGAAAGGCAACGATATCAACCTGTTCTGGTTTGATGCCAGCTTGTTCTAGGCAAAACTTCGTTGCCTCATAAGGCATTTTACCTTTAGCATGTTTATCACGCAGAAAGCGTTCTTCTTCTGCCGCGGCAACAAGTTTGCCATTAATGTATAGTGCCGCAGATGCGTCATGGTTTACTGCGCCGGATAGGCCTAATACGATCATAGTGTTGTTCTTTTGTTAACTTACGATGGACTTGACGTTAGTATATCAAGTGATGGCCTGCTGGGACTACCTAAGTTTGCGTAGGATCTTTCTTTCTATTGCTTTCCAAAGCATTTTAGATTTGTCAGATAGTTTATCTTCTTGTACATAGGCTTGGAAGAATTTTACCCGATCCTTTGTCGACCAGCCTTCAGCATGTCTATACAGCGTATAGAGATCTCGATACACAGCACTTCTTTTGAAAATGGTTTTCTTTAGTTTTTCCAAGTCAATTATTTTAACATCCCATGAATCACCATCAGGTTTGATAAAAAGATGTTTCAAAAACAAACAATTATGTTGATAGTGGTGATGGTGCATTACTCGTATGGCTTCAGCTACTTTTTTAAACAAGCGATCTTTATGGCCCGAGTCTTTAATCAAGTCACCAGTTGTCAGAAAGCGCTGAGACTCAAGGGGAGTATATCCTGCTAGCTCTTTGGTAATTAAAATAGCTTGATGGTCGCCCTTGAGGATTCTTTTTGCAAAATAAACGGGCTCAAGTGTGGGTATATTATTTTTCCTAAGCCGTAAAATATTTCTAAATTCACGCTCAAAAGTTGGTCGACCTCTTATCGGATGTAATAGTGATTTTGTGAGATGATTTTCTTGGCGCTTAATAAATACGCCAATATTTCCTTGTGGTGCATCAAGGTCAATTTTCACCACGCCACTCCAACCGCCTCGTCTAATATTGGGTTCTTCAAACCAGTCGGCTTCTAACGTCCATAAGGCATTAAAGTTATCTAATTCATTAATTGCAAGTACTTGCTGCCACTCATTCTGAAAATATTCAGCCATCTTTTGTTCCTGCAGTTAGACTTTTTTTAGTACGTATGTACGCCACATAGAGTGGAGTGGAATAAAATCTAATCGAGCGATAACTTCAAGGCCAACCTGTTTAAATTCATCTTCAATTGTTTGAACAGGAATTACAAAACGATTTTGATACAAATGTTTTTTACGCTTAGCCTCATTTTTCTTACGTTTCCAAGCTTTATAATTACCATCAACCCATAAAGAAATAATAATGGTTTCAGATGTGACTCGATGTAGTTCGGTTAACAATTTCAATCTATCTTCATGCTCCCCAATATGATGGATTAAACGGATACATGTAATATTTTCAACAAAATTATCTGCAACGGGCAAATCAAAAGCTGAGGCTTGAAATGAGGATTCGATGCGTTTTACTATTTCTTGGGGGCGATATTTTAAACCAGCATTAATCATATCTTGACTATTATCACTAACGTGAATAATACGCTTTGGTTCTTCAGCAAGTACATCCCAGAAACGCCCAGTACCACAAGGCATATCTAGAACACTGCCCGGGTTACCAGCAATTTTTAAGGCTTTTCGGGTGAGTTGATGGTCGCGCCAATTAGATAGCGAACGCCAAAAGCCACCATTTTTATGCTTTTCAAAATATTCTTTAGCATGAGCCTCGTTATATTTTTGTGAGAATTCAAGATCTGGTGTGTTTTCGTTATCAGCCATTGTTTTTCCAAGTTTAAGATGTTTTAGACGAACAGTATAATATAATCTTTGAATTAAGGGATACTTAAGGCATTATCTTCCCAGGGCAAGAGCATATTAAATAATTTTCAGTTTTTAAAAGAAAATATAGACAAGTATCCAATACCTTGGTCATCCCGGTGGGCTTTTTAGCCGGGATCTACTCCAATTGACCTAGATTCCGGCTAAAAACCTGCCGGAATGACAACTTGTTTAGTATAGAGCTAAGAGTTAATGACTTTCCAAGTTATTTGAGGATAAACTAGCTTGTTATTTTTTATAATGCTCTTGCCCTGATTATCTTCCTGCTTATCTCGAGTAGTTAGAAGTCGAATTACTTTTATACAAATCATAAGTCTTTTAAAGACTACTATTGCTGACTGCCTGCATTGGTGCCGCGGTCAAATACCAGTTATCTCTAAACCAAACCGTTGCAGAATTATTGTGGTGGCTGAACTAGATAAACTGTTGCTTTGCTACCGCGTTTATTTTCCAGCTTATATATAGGCTTAATCTTCATACTTGTTAGTTGTTGCCCGAGTTCTTTGAACTTGTTCTTTTCAATCAGAATGATTAAATAATCATAATTCTGATAAGTATTGACATTAGGATCTAACGAAATTTCAGCTAAGGGCTGATGACTATTAAAATAATATTTAATGATTTTATTGTTGGTGAGCACGCGGCTATTTTCAGGCAAGTTGTTGCTTGCCCAAATGGCTACGTCTTTTATGTAAACCTTAGAGTTTGAATGGGTTAGACTATCAACTAGACTAACAAATAGAATGAGACCGACAGCCACAAGAATAGGCTTATAATTGGCAAGCCATGCCTTTTCTAGTGTGTCACATATCCTTGGAAGCATTAATAATAATAAACCCATTACTGCAAGCACGGTATACCGTTTTGACACAAAATATTCAGTAAAAATAAAGCCAAGCAGAATGATAAGATTAAGTGCTAGAAAATAGGCAATGAGCTTACGATAAGGCGTTACTCTGTGAAAGGTATATTTCCATAAGCTATAGATATAAATGCCAAGATACCCAAGCGTTAATGCATTTATTAGCTTGTAAACTAGCATGGTAATGAGCCCGGAACTGAGAATGAGAGCACTATATCGTGCTGAAAATTTATTTAGAATATGGGTTTCAATCAGATCCGTATTCAGCTTGAAATGTGTGAGTACATTATCAGGGTTTATGTATTTCGTTATTGAACCTATTTTACTAAAGATTGTTGCCAAGCTAGATTGGTCTATAGCAATCAACATAGCTAGCACTGCGCCGGCGATTAGTAAGTAGAAGAATTGAATGATCTGTTTTAGAGCGATTGTCGGCGATTGAGTTGTAAATAAATAGAGTGGCAGACCTAATAAAATAACCACCCCATCAATTCGAAATAAGATGGCAAGAACCATAAGGATCTGCCAAAGCAGTGCTTTTTTAATGGATGGTTTCTCTAGATAAAGAATAAATTGGTACAAAGCCAGCATACAGAAAGCCCAGTAACCAACATCGCGACCAATAAAGACCCGATAATGATTGAGGGTGAAAAAGCACAAAAATAGTAATGCTGCAAAAGCAACTTGACGTGGATTGGGTAATATCTTATTACTGACGAGAACTAATGCGTCTGTTAATACGACGAAGAGCAAGACGTTGAGTGCGATGGCGCTCAATTCAACTGGCAAGTGGGTTATTTGATGAATATAAGCGATAACGATAGAAAAAAATGGCCAGCCAAAATCAGAATATTGTAGTAGAGCGTCAAAGCCACCTTGGACATAAGCGCTAGCCATATCAACATATAAAATGCCATCACGATTAAGGAGATCATTTCCGTAAAAAGCAACGATTGATATCAATAAGCTTGCAAATGCGGTACTTAATCTGATTTTAGCAATATGGCTTTGGATGTTAATCATTTTGGTTTAGTTTTGGGGTTTGAATAAGGTTAAGTATGTATTTACTGTTCATTTTAAGCATGCAATGGTGGTGGTGTTCAGGGCATTCTCGCTGAAAACAAGGACCGCAATCAACTTTAATTTGTGCGATATGGGCGCTATCGGCGAGAGGTGGTGTGAATTCAGGTGATGTTGGTCCATAAATAGCGATCAGTGGTTTTTGTAATGCGGCAGCAATATGCATTAATCCTGAATCATTAGAAACTACTAAATCGGCAGTATCTAGTAAATCTATCGCCTCGCTTAATTCTGTTTTACCGCAAAGGTTGAAGATAGCTGAACGAGATTTTGAATTACTATTTTCGATGATTTCATCGGCAATTATTTTATCGGCTTCTGAACCTAAAATAAGTGTTTGCCAGCCTTGGTTGATTAATGTATCGGCGAGCTCGGCATAATGTGTTGCAGGCCATTGCTTAGCTGGGCCAAACTCGGCGCCTGGGCATAAAATAAGGCGTTTTTGTTTGGGATTTAAAGTAAGTTGAAACTTTTTTGAGGGCGTATTGGCAATCATTAAAGGTTTGGGATAATCATGGACTATACTTGCTTGTGTTGCAGGGTGGGCGAGTGAAACATAGCGATGAACCATCATTGGTAGTGCTGATTTATCAAGTACGCGAATGTCATTGATCAGACCATAACGCATTTCACCTCGCCAAGCAGTTCTTAGGGGAATCTTTGCGAACCAAGGGATAAGGGCTGACTTCCACGAGTTAGGTAAAACGATTGCTTGGTCATATTGTTCATGGCGTAATTTATGACCTATCTTTTTACGCATATTCCACCCGAAAGTGCCATGGCTGATGGGCATGGTGATGGCTTTATTTACTTCTGGCATACGCTCTAAGAGAGGTTTCGTCCATGCCAATGCGAGCACATCAATGATGACATTTGGCTTGTTATCTTTAAGCGCCTTAAATAGAGATTGAGCCATCACCATATCACCAATCCATGATGGCCCAATAATCAGAATTTTATTGATAGTTTGCGGCACTAATGCAAAGCACTGTGAGTGATATAAATAAGAAATGTGCCAGCAGCGATTAGCGAAATTTGTTGCAGTGTTTCTAAAGGTTTGACTTTATGATGCAAGCCGGGAATAAGGTCGGCTACTGCAATATAGATGAAGCTAGAAGCAGCAACAACTAAAATATATGGCAATAAATATTGCATATCGGATAATAAAAAATAGGCTAGGACGGCACCGACTACAGTGCCAAGGCTTGAAAGAACATTGTAATATAATGCCTTAGCACGGCTATAGCCACTGTGTAATAAAATTGCAAAATCCCCCAGTTCTTGAGGTATTTCATGAGCAGCAATAGCTAATGCCGTGACTATACCTAGGTGCGTATCGGTTAAGAATGCTGCTGCGATCAAGATTCCGTCTACGAAATTATGAATTGTATCCCCAATAATAATTAATGTACCCGCGGCTTGCTTCTTTCTGCCATGACTATGTCCAGATAACTCAGGGTCATGGGCATCGCAATGGTCATGGTGACAATGGCGCCAAAGGACAAGCTTTTCTAGAACAAAGAAGCTGAGCAGTCCAAGTAATAAGGTTAAACCAATATCATGTGGGTCGATCCCAAACTCTGACCCCAAAGCATGAGGGATCAAACCTAAAAATGAAGCGCCTAGCAATGCACCAATAGCAAAACTCACTAAATGAGGAACAAAAACATTTCTCATATTCTCTGATAATAATAAGAAGGATGAAGCTAAGATAACGCTAAGCAAGCCGCCGATAAGGCTAAAGCCAATGATCCAAAGTAATAATTCCATCTTATTCCTGTAAGGTTTTGATTAATTAATAGATCATACCTTAAATTAAGGAAGATCTGGTTAAGTCCAGTAAATTCTGTCCACACCAAATTCTCAAGTAATCCATATCATTGATACCATCCGACCAGTAATACCATCACGGCGAAAAGAGAAAAATTGATTGGATTCTGTGACAGTACAAAAATCACCGCCATAAATACTATGAATATATCTTGCGTTTAATCGCTGTTTGGCAAGCTGATAAATATTGGCAAGATAATGTGTTGCATCTATTTGCACAAATGCTTGTTGGGCTTGTTGTGAATGTTGAGTAAAAGTGTGATAAACATCCGTGCCTACTTCAAATTGTGTTGGGCCAATTGCAGGGCCGAGCCAGACCATTATTTCTTGTGGAGCGTGGTTAAATTGTAATAATGTTTTTTCAATTATTCCGTCGGCTAAACTCCGCCAACCTGCATGAATAGCGGCAACAGTATCTCCTTGTTGATTGCACAATAATATCGGCAGGCAGTCTGCAGTCATAATGGTACAAACTTGATTTGCTACCGTGCTGATAATTGCATCAGCCTCATCACCATTTTGCCATGTATTTGCTGTGGATACGGTTGTGCCGTGAACTTGATTTAGCCAGCGTGGATGCGCAGGTAATTGTGCTGTTTCAATTAAATAATTACGGTTTTTTTCAACCTTATTGGCTGAGTCGCCGACATGTAATCCCAGATTCAAACTTTCAAAAGGTGGCTTGCTAAAACCGCCTTGTCGCGTTGTTGATACGGCTTTAACCGTATCAGGTGCCGGCCAGTCAGGATAAATCAATGAGAGGGACATTGAGATAATCACACCATTGTTTGAACAGATCTTCATCTAGTGCTGCAATCGTCGAGAGAGGCTCTAGTTGATTACATGAGAGAGGCTTGCCTTCAAGAGTGCAGGCGAAGGCACCGGCTTCATTTAATATTAAGTGTGCTGCAGCATAATCCCATAATTGTTGTTTTCCATGTAAATAAATATGGCCACGACCAGCGGCGATCCAACATAATTCAAGTGCGATTGAGCCCAGACTTCGCTGTGAACCATAGGGTCTGTTAGTAACTAACTTTGTTGCCAATTCATGGGTTAATCGTTTGAAGTCTATCAGTGCAATAGAGTGATTGAGGGTTAAACCTGTAGCTTTTGATGAAAGTAGTTGCCCATTTAATGTTGCTCCTTGATCCAACTGGGCTGAAAAACACTCATCACGAATAGGATCATAAATGAGCCCTAAAGTAACTTGCCCTTGTTCAATTAATGCTAGAGACACGCAGAAATAAGGCACGCCAGCAGCAAAATTACTGGTACCATCTACGGGATCTAAACACCATAAGGCTTGACCAGAGGACAGTAGCTCTTGTTGCTGCTCTGTCGACATTTCTTCGCCCAATAATTGAATATCAGGATAGGCATCGTGTAGTGCATCAGTAAGGCGAGATTGCATAATAAGATCGGCTTCGGTGACGACACTGCCATCGGCTTTGTAATTGCGCGCTACAGAATTAAAGCGAGGCAGAAGTTCGGTTTTGCTGATTGAGATAACAATCTCTTTGATGCGTTCTAAATTAATCATAATGTCAGTATACTAAACATTATGAGAATTCCACGATTATATTGCCCTGAATTGGATGAAAATACTGAAGTATTAGTCTTGCCAGATAAAGTACATCGGCATGCTATTCAAGTTTTGCGATTAAAACAAGGTGCTGAATTACATTTGTTTAATGGGCAAGGTTTAGAATATTTAGCTGTATTAGAGGAGGTAGCCAAGCGCAGCTCAACGGTAAAACTAGTAAAGTTACTAAAAGTTGAGAATGAATCGCCGCTGTTTATTACCCTATTACAAGGTATTTCACGCGGGGAACGAATGGACTATGCTTTACAAAAAGCAGTGGAGTTAGGGGTTAATCATATTATTCCTGTGATAACCGAGCGATGTAATGTGCCGCTTACTGGCGGTCGAGCCGAAAAACGGTTAGCACATTGGCAGGGCATTATAACGAGTGCTTGCGAACAAAGTGGTCGATCAATATTGCCAATTTTAAGTAATGTGACGCAGCTAGAAGAAGCGATCAATAACTGTACGGTAAAATGTCGGTTGGTATTAGATCCCTTAGCTGATTCTGGACTAACGACGCTGGCCACACAAAATGAAGTAGCGCTGTTAATTGGGCCTGAAGGTGGCCTAGCTGAACAAGAGATTCAACAGGCTGTTAATGTAGGTTTTCAGGCAACAACAATGGGTCCAAGAATTCTACGAACAGAGACCGCAACAGTAGCCGCATTGGCTGTTGTGCAAGCAGTATGGGGAGATATTGGGTGATAGATAATGGTTTAACCATTTTATTAATATTTGGTTTACTATGGTTTTGGTGGGATAGCCGTGGCGTAGCTGAGCGAGCGATTCAAGCAGTAAGACAGCGCTGTGACCGAGTTGGTGTAGCTTTTTTAAATGATACCGTTGGCTGGAAAAAAATACGCCTAAAGCGAAATAGCCAAGGGCGAATGCAATTTCAACGTACGTATTTCTTTGAGTTTGCCAGTGATATGGCACAACGTTATCAAGGCGAAATCGTGATGTTAGGCCGACATGTAACTAAAATAAATTTAGATGTTTATCGGGCAGAATAAAAGGGTAAGCACAAGAGGTAGGAAATGCAAAGACAAGCACTGGTAGTCGATGATTCACGTGTGGCTAGATTAACACTGAGTAAATTATTAGCACCCTATGATCTTGATATTGTGCAAATTGCTAGCGGCGAAGAAGCGCTGAGTTATTTGAACGCGAGCAATGAAAACCCAGATATTATTTTTATGGATGTCACCATGCAAGGCTTAGATGGCCTTGAAACCACAAAAAAGATTAAAGAAAATGAGAATTTAAGTGCTATTCCTGTCGTCATGTGTACAGGACATGATACGCAAGGCGATAAAGATAATGCACTTGCTGTGGGTGCGATTGCTTCTTTGACGAAGCCGCCTCAAAGAGAAATACTGGCAGAAATCATGAATAAGCTCGAAAGCCATCATATTGAAAATAAACCTGTAGAAGAACGTGTCGCGCAAATATCATCAGTAATGGAACCCAATCCCGTGCTGGAATCTCAACGAGATATAAAGACAACACCCCTCATTATGGATAATGATGTCATTGCTCGACTAGAACAAGAATGGTTGCCGGGAATACAAAAATCCATCTATGAGCAGGTGGGAGATGTTACTCGCCGAATTGCAGCTGAAACAGTCAAAGGCGTTATGGCTAACCAGGTGCAAAATACCGTAGCTGAGCCGAGGGATGACAGTCAATTAGAAGCGACCATATCAGCGAATATAGAAAATGACTTATTACCAAAAATACGGCAAACAATACAAGAAAGGGTCGAGGATGTGGGTAGGCAGATTGTCTTAGACTCAATGGAAACGTCTATAGCAGGTCATTTGGCTACTTTATTACCTTCGTTTAAGGAACAATTAAAGGAGCAAACGAAGCAATCTACAGTTGAAGTTGCGCAGCAAACAGCACAGCAAATGATTGATGATTCTGTTGAATCAGCAGTGCAATTTGCGATCGATGATTTTGATTTGCCATCGAAAGCTAAGGCCGTATTAGAGCAGCAAGGTAATGCATGGTTAGATGGTCAAGAGCCACGCATATCGCTTATAGCTAGCCAGCAGGTAGAACAAAATGTGTCGCCACTAACGGCGCAATATTTAGATATGAATTTAGCAGAAAAAATAACAGCCCATCTTGCAGAACAAGAAACAGATAAATCTGAAGAAAAAGAAGATGAACCGGCTAGCCTTGTCATGATCCAACTGGACGAACTCACCAAAAAAGTTTCATTCCTTAAAGAGGTGGTGATGGTGTTATCTGTTGTTGTAGTATCAATGGTAGGGATTGCGCTATTCCTGAATGCGGGAATCCTATAATGAGACCTTTGCACGAGTCATCTTTTCCGCTATGGCGGCGTTAAAAATAGTCTCAAAATGCTCATTTACATCAGTAAACTGCGCTTTTTCGACTATTTTTGCCTTGCCATAACAAAAAATATTTATCGTGTAAAGCTCTCATAGTATTATGTGTCGCAATGAATATTTCCCAAGCACTAACTTATGGTCGCAATACATTAGTTGAATCTGAAAGCCCCGAAATTGATGCGCAAGTATTACTGTGTCATATATTAAGCTGCCAAACAGCATACTTGCATAGCTGGTCAGAAAAACAGCTGAATCAACAGCAACAGGATGCATTTAAACAGTTAATTGAACAAAGACAACAAGGTCACCCCGTTTCTCATCTAACCGGTCAACAAGGTTTCTGGACATTCGACCTAAATGTTACTGCGGACACGTTAATTCCTCGTCCCGATACCGAGTTATTAGTTGAATTAGCACTGACTAAACTTAAATCTAATATGAAGGCGGCAGATTTGGGAACAGGCAGTGGTGCAATTGCACTCTCATTAGCGTATGAACGGCCGACAGCACAGATTGTTGCAATGGATCAATCTTGGTCAGCACTAAATGTAGCTAAAGAAAATGCTGTTCATCATCAGCTTGAAAATATATCTTTTTGGCAAGGCCAATGGTTAGAGTCGATCGCTGATTGCGCTTTAGATCTGGTGGTGAGTAATCCGCCATATATCCGAACAGATGACCCACACTTATTACAAGGCGATGTACGATTTGAACCATTGTCGGCATTAGTATCAGGTGATGATGGTTTAGATGATCTTCGTATAATCGTGCGACAGGCACAACGTTGTTTGAAGTTATCGGGCTGGCTATTAGTCGAACACGGTCATGACCAAGCACAACAAGTGCAAAAGTTATTCCAACAAGCAGAATTCACCCACATATCATCACATCAAGATTTTGGTGAGAATAATAGGGTTGTAATGGGACAAAAAACCGATGAAAGATGAACAATTATTACGTTATAGCCGACAGATCCTTTTGCCACAGATTGATATTGAAGGCCAGCAACAGTTATTAAAAAGTCACGTATTAATAATAGGGCTTGGAGGCTTGGGTGCACCGGCATCATTATATTTAGCTGCGGCAGGCGTGGGCAAATTAACCTTAGTTGATGATGATAAAGTTGAGTTATCAAACCTACAGCGCCAAATCATACATACTGAAAAAAATATTAATAAGCTTAAAGTTGAATCTGCGGCAGAAAGTTTACGAGCAATTAATAGTGAAATACAACTTGAAATTAATACTAAAAGATTAACGAAAGCAGCGCTAATAAACGTAATGGAAACAGTGGATGTAGTAGTCGATTGTAGTGATAATTTCGCCACTCGATTTTTATTAAATGAAGTGACCCAACAGACAAAAACACCGCTTGTTTCAGGCGCGGCTATTCGAATGGAAGGGCAAGTAACGGTGTATGATGCTCGGCAGGAAGATAGTGCTTGTTATCGCTGTGTTTATCAAGATAATGGTGAATTACAAGAAACCTGCTCTGAAAGTGGCGTACTATCACCACTATTAGGCATTATTGGCAGTGTTCAGGCAGTTGAGACGATAAAGCTATTAACTAATATCGGCGAGTCATTGGCTAATCGCTTATTAATTTTAGATGCACTATCAATGTCGTGGCACGAGATAAAATTGAAACAAAACCCCGAATGCCCCGTATGTGGTAAAGGTATAAAATGAGTGAGAGAATAGATAATAGCGGCTTAGAGCAAGCCGCTGAAATTGCATTGCAGCAAGCAAAAAAACAAGGTGCGACATCGGCCGAAGTCGGCGTAAGCCAAAGCAATGGCCTATCTGTTACTGTGCGACAAGGTGAAGTCGAAACATTAGAATATAACAATGATAAAGGCCTAGGCCTAACGGTTTATTATGGGCAAAGAAAAGCCTCCGCCAGTACCTCCGATATGCGACCAGAGGCGATAAGCGATACAGTTAAAGCTGCCTTAGCTATAGCAAAACATACCGAAGAAGATGATTGTGCAGGCTTAGCAGATGCGCAATTGATGGCAACAGAATTTCCTGACTTATCGCTGCATCATCCGTGGGATATTGATGCAGAAGAAGCTATCGCTATTGCAACAGAATGTGAACAAGCCGGCCTTGATGTTGATTCGAAAATAACGAACTCAGAAGGCGGTAGCCTTTCAAGTCATCAGAGTGGTTATGTTTATGCCAACAGTCATGGCTTTGTGGGCAATACGATTAGCTCTCGACATAGTTTAGTGTGCACATTAATTGCTGATGATGAGCGTGGCATGCAGCGTGATTATTGGTACGATATGGCAAGAGATGCGGCGGATATGAGATCAGCGCTTTATATTGGTCAACGTGCGGCAGAAAATACCTTACGCCGATTAAATGCTAGAACAGTTAAGACCGGAAATTATCCGGTTATTTTTGCGGCGGATGTTGCACCTTCGTTATTTGGCAAGTTTATTGCCGCGATAAGAGGCGGCGCCCAATATCGAAAATCATCTTTTTTGCTTGATCATTTAGACAAGCAAATATTCCCTAACTTTATGCATATCCATGAACAGCCTTATTTATTAAAAGGCTTAGGTAGCGCCGCATTTGATGGCGATGGCGTAACAACCAAAAAGCGTGATTTGGTGAGCGATGGCATATTGCAAAGCTATGTTTTAGACAGTTATTCAGCTCGAAAACTCAAGATGAAAACAACAGGCAATGCTGGCGGTGTACGCAATTTAACCATTGATAGCGGCGAATTAGATTTTAAAGCCTTGCTTAAAGAAATGGGTACAGGTGTACTGGTGACCGAAACAATGGGTATGGGGGTGAGCATCATTACTGGTGATTATTCACAAGGTGCCGCAGGTTTTTGGGTAGAAAATGGTGAGATTCAATACCCCATTGATGAATTCACCATTGCTAGTAATTTAAAAGATATGTTTATGGGGATCCAGGCTATCGGTAATGATATCGAATCAAGAGGTAGCACTAGAACAGGTTCGGTTTGGATTGATAATATGATGGTGGCAGGATAACGGCTGTCGGCAGTCAGGAATAGTTTTAAACCCATCGAAGAAGCGCTTGAGCCATCCCACTTCGTCGTTTCATCTATTTGAAAGGGAATAACCATTGCTGCATAGATGCGCCTAGAATTGGAATGGCTCAAGCACTCTGAATCATGCAGATTGAGGTAACATGGGTATATACTGAAAACCTGATATTTCTAGAGAATATGCTGGTAGTTAGCGCTAATAATATCTGTAATATTGGTGAGCTCACCGACAGCGAATAGGCTAAGGAAAATGCTTTTCATTTGTTTTACTTTGTGAGGGCTATGATTTCTCAATTCCATTAGCTGACGAGTGAGTTCTGCTTCTTGTTCGAACCATGTGAATTTAACTGGGCATAATCGGCAATGGAAAAAATAGTGTTCTTTATTTGCTAATGCTCGATTGATAAATACAGATTTTTCACTGGTTGAATTAAAGTCATGGTCTGTTGTTACTTGCCAGTTTCCGCTATTATCTTGGTAGCAATAGATGCCAAAGTGAATGGAATCTGTGGTGTTGTCGGGGAGCGAATTAAGTAACGCTGACATCATGGTGACAAGGTTTTGGAATGCTAACCAAAGTGTATCTGTGTGCGAGTGATGATTTGAAACAACGGCTTGTAAAATACGCTTACTGTCATCATCCATTCCCAAGTAAAAAGGAATTGTTGCAAGATATTTTCCAAGGAGACCGCCAAAAATTTCAGACTCTAGGTTGATGATGGTATCTTGATTATCTATAGCTAACTGGGCTTTACTGCGCTTAATTGTAGACATAAAAAACTTATTAATACTATCGTTGCCGCTATCTTATCGCGCTCTAAGCCAATGTGGGTTTCGCCATTCCAAAAATGACAACTGCGTACGAGATAGGTTAATTTTGTAGGCCTTACACTAGAAGAAGTCTGTTGCTGCCAGCGAATAAAATCAATAGACACTCTGCTACCGAGTGATAATGAAATATTTCCGGGTAAGTTAAGTGCTAAGCCAGATGTAGAAACATCAATGGTTGTTGCTTTGAATTTAGAGTCATTTGCAAGCATTTGAATAGGGGTATGAATCAAATAACGTGCTTCTTCCCGGCTAATTGCATGCTTAAAATCAGAAGGCGTTATTGATTTTCCCTGCCATGACAGGGCAATAGCAATCACACTTTCAGCTGAAGATTTTTCTAACATCGTGCAGCAGGATGTGATATTTGTAACAGACATGATAAGGGCAATATCATTGAGTCGCTTTTCTAGATTATTGGCATACTCTATTGTATCTTCTGCAATCAACGCTATTTCATGCTTAAAATCAAGCACATTGATATCCGTTTTCTGAGTCCTTAATAAGAAAATATAACTAGATTCTTGATTGAGATGATTGTCTAGCAATGATGCTACTTGTGAAACATCATCTCGGCGAGCGATATGAACTTCTTGTGATGATATTTGCAGAATAAAATCACATTGCTCAGTCATTATTTCACTAAATGGTAGTAATGAAATATCACTATTTCCTTCTTTTCTAAAAGGGGCGAGTGTTGACTCTGCGGTGGGGACTAATTGGAATGCTTTTATAGGGTCTTGAGAGTCATTGGGATTTAGCCAAAATTGCGGGCTGGTTAAGGTGCGGCAATAAAGGTGCTGATAAAAACTGCATGCTAAATTGAAAAGCTCATTATCAAGATCTAGATAGTCTGGTGAATGATGCTGTTGGCACCAAAGATCTAGCTGTTGCGTTACTTCATCATCATCTTTACGATTACGCAGTAAAACAAGGCGAGTACGTAAATTGTCATGCTCAATAGCCAGAACAGAGTATGGGATATTGGTCAATAATTGTAGTTTAGGGTGTTCGCAAAGATCTGAAAAATCGACTAAAACCGAATCACCTTTTTCGAGGGTCGATACGCGCTTTAATGCAATACTAATGGCGCTAGAGGTGATGTCCATCGTTGCGCCATGATACAACACGTCATCGACATGGAGAGCAACTGGAGTCGCAAAAATAATACGGGATTCTTTGCGATGTAATTGTCCAGAAAAAGGAATGAACTGCACTTCGGATCGGCTACGGCTCAAGATGAAATCAAGTTCTTTTTCTGTAGCAGTTTTATCATTAGCGGATAATTGTTTGAGCGCTTTTAATACTGTTTCATAAACACCAAAAGTATAGCGGCCATTAAAGCGTTCAAGTAATTGCTTGGCGATTAAATAGCCACGGTCATCGAGATAATGTGTTTTGTCACCGAACTGATAGGCTTGGCATTCTCCGGCTACTTTGCCACGTAAATCGATTGCACGATTGCACAGCTTACTTAAGCGCTGACGCTCATGTTGCTCTAAAAAAGCTTGGTTTCGAGATTTAGTTGCAGTATTTTCAGTCATAAATTATTAAAATATTGTGACGGTTCAGTTCACAATGTTATTTATTATTCTTAAATTCACTCGGCACTTTTGCATTAATACTCAGTGCGTGAATCTCCTTTTCTAACAAAATTTTGGCTGCATCATATACAAGTCGATGCCGCTTGATTATAGACAAGCCTTCAAATAATTCACTAACAATCGTAATTGTATAGTGACCGCCGCCCATATTTCCTGCATGGCCAGCGTGAAGAGCGCTATCATCTTGGATCTCAAGATAAGTTGGGTTTAAATGCTCTAATGCTTTCTCTAACTTAACTGTAGTATCGGTCATGGCAGCACTTTCTTAAATGGTTTTACTGTCACATTGGCATAAACACCTGCAGCAACATAGGGATCGGCATCAGCCCATGCTTGGGCTGAGACTAAATCAGCAAACTCTGCTACCACCAAGCTTCCAGTAAAACCAGCCTCACCAGCATCATTGCTGTCAATGGCTGGATGAGGCCCCGCGAGCACTAAACGCCCCTGCTGTTTTAGTTCATTTAAACGCTCAATATGTGCTGGCCGAGCTTTTATGCGAAGCGGCAAACTATTAGATATGTCTTCACTGATAATGGCATACAGCATTATTTTTTTATCCTCTAAGAATAAATCATGATTTTAACGTAAACTAGTATACATGACGTGTTACGACTTACATTCCCATTCAACCGCTTCAGATGGTTCTCTGTCGCCAGAAGCGTTAATTTCACGTGCGATTGAACATAATGTCGATGTGTTAGCGCTGACGGATCACGATGGTACGGAAGGAATTGCCGAAGCACAAAAGGCGGCAAAAGCAAGTGATTTAACACTTATTGCAGGCGTTGAAATATCAGTCACATGGGGTAATGGTACCGTACATATTTTGGGTTTAAATATCGATCCAGAAAATGCCGAATTACAACAAGGGCTGACCGCAATGCGTGATTTTCGAGTAGGTCGAGCGCATGAAATCGCAAAACGCTTGGATAAAGCAGGGATCTCTGGTGCACTCGAAGGTGCTAGAAAATATGCATCAGAAGTGATGCTAGGCCGTCTTCATTTTGCTAAGTTCTTAGTCGAGCATAATTATGCAAAAGATATCCCCAGTGTATTTAAGCGCTATTTAGTGCGGGGCAAACCGGGCTATGTGCCGGGTCAATGGACAACATTGCATGAAGCCGTCAGTTGGATCAACAGTGCGGGCGGCCAAGCGGTGATTGCGCATCCTGCACGTTATAAAATAACCGCCACCAAATTACGTCGATTAATTACAGAATTTAAAGAGGCGGGCGGGGTCGGTTTTGAAGTGGTGTCTGGGCGACAACATCCTGAAGAAGTAAAAAACTTAGCGCGGTTAGCCGAGAAATTTGAATTATACGCTTCCTGCGGATCAGATTTTCATACACCAGATAGTTGGGCTGAACTTGGAATGTTATCGGCCTTGCCAGAATCATGCACACCAATCTGGACTACATTTTAAGACATATACCCATAATCATTCAATGTGCAAAATAATCCTGTCATCCCGGTATTCTTTTAGCCGGGATCTCCGCACAAACTAGACTCCGGCTTAAGCTTGTGCTCAGCTTGACTGGGTAACATACCGGAGTGACGGAGGAGCGAAAATTCACAGATTGGCTGATCAAGAGACACATAAAAAAGGCAGACTATTTCTAGCCCGCCTTTTTCAAACTAACACGTTTTTTTAACGCCAGTAATCATTGGCAACAGCAATAATG
Source organism: Methylophaga sp. (assembly GCA_026988435.1). Lineage (GTDB taxonomy): Bacteria > Pseudomonadota > Gammaproteobacteria > Nitrosococcales > Methylophagaceae. Next base: position 6,514 of record JALSLH010000053.1, on the reverse strand, counting down.
GCGAACTCTGCATTCACTAACTCAACAGCACGCATTAACATCATTGGATCATCAGCATAAATATCACGAACAGCATGTTTAGTTTTACCGTCACGTTGAATAGTCCCCACTGTTTTTCTCACGATTAGAATGGCAAGTTGACGCCCTTTAAGTGGTGTAGCGGTAATAAGACTTGGCATATAATCTGCTGATTTGGCTTTGTGCTCATCGGCGACTACAAATCCAGATAGTGAAAGTGATGCAAGTAGTATAAAAATTGAAAGTAAATTTTTCATGGTGAATCCTCATTTTAATGGTTTTAATCTCCGGTCGAATACATTAGCTAGCTAATGGTTCGTATACTAATTATTTGATACTCTGTATAATTTGTCAAACTTATTTTTAAAGAGAAGTTTCAGGCATGGGCCCCATTCTTACAGAGCAGGTTTGTTACACGCTCTATTCGACGTCAAGCATCATTACGCAGGCTTATCGCTCTTTATTAAAGCCGCTCAATTTAACCTATCCACAATTTGTAGTGATGATGGCATTGTGGCAGAAAGACAGCGTTTCAGTAACAGAGCTTGCAGCCACCATAGGCTTAAGCAAACCAACAATGACGCCGTTATTAAAAAGATTAGAAGCGTTAGACTATATAACGCGCGAGTTTGAACCCGGTGATGAACGCCAAAAATGCATTAGCCTAACGCAACAAGGGCAATCATTAGTGGCGGATGCTGACAGAATTGCAAAGCAAGCACTATGCGCAACAGGTTTAACTAATAACGAAGCAGAGCAGTTAATTCAGCTGTGCCAGAAAATTAAAGTGAGTTTATCGTGAGTCAATTTTTCCATATCCACCCCGACAATCCGCAAAAACGTTTAATAGGGCAAGCCTGCGATATTATTCGAAAAGGGGGGCTCATTGTTTATCCGACAGATTCAGGTTATGCCATCGGCTGCCATATCGGTGATAAAAATGCGATGGATAGAATTCGCCGGATCCGTGATTTAGATAGCGATCATAACTTTACCTTGGTATGCCGTGATTTATCTGAGCTTTCAGCCTATGCTAAAGTGAATAACAGTGTCTATCGTGCGATAAAAGCACATACACCAGGCGCTTATACCTTTGTATTACCTGCGACTAAAGAAGTGCCTAAACGCTTACAACATGCTAAACGTAAAACCATTGGCTTACGTATTCCAGATAATGAAATTACCTTAGCGCTATTAGAAGAATTGAATGAACCATTGATGAGCTCTACGCTGATCATGCCAGATGAAGAGCTTCCAATGACCGATCCAGAAGAGATTGTTGAGCGCCTAAATAAACACGTTGATTTAGTGATTGATGGTGGTTATGGCACTAATGAGCCAACGACGGTGATTGAATTTATTGATGATATGCCCGAGGTGATGCGCGTTGGGCTGGGCGATCCCTCCCACTTTCAGGATTAATCGATGACTTGGCTCATTGCCATTATTGTAGCAATAGCATGTGTTGTTTATCTAGCTGATCGTGCCTCGGCTGCCGTTTGGGCTGGTCGATCAATTAACTGGATCGATGGTTTAGTTCGACTGTTATGTCGCGTTGTTCACCGTCTTCCAAAAACCTATATTCCATTACCTGAAACAGGCGGAGCACTTGTCGTTGCCAACCATGTTTCTGGGCTTGATCCCTTATTATTAATTTCTGTTAGTCGCAGACCCTTACGGTTTTTAATTGCAAAAGAAGAATACGAACGCCCAATTTTGCATTGGCTATTTAAAAAGGCGGGGTGTATTCCAGTAGATAGAACAGGAAAGCCCGAATTGGCTCTACGCCAAGCTTTACGTGCTTTAAAAGAAGGTGAAGTGATTGCCATCTTCCCCCATGGCAAAATACACCTTGATACCGATCCACCACGAAAGCTTAAAGGCGGCGTAGCACGACTTGCTGCATGGTCAAGTGTACCGATATTTCCTGTGCGAATTGATGGTGTGGGCGGTGAGGGAAAAGTGGTTATCGCCCCCTTTATTCCAAGTCATGTTCAGCTAACAATGGCAAAATCATTTGTTTGTGAACCGGATGAAATGGTGGACTGTTTAAACCGAATATCACTAGTTATCGAGAAAACTAATTAGAATTTTTAGTGTTTTCATTCGCTAAGACCATCAGGATTAATATCAAGATAGGCAGGTTCTTTGTTAAAGGACCAAATGGATGCAGCCAAAAAGATGCATCAATAATAGAGAGTAATATCGTATAGGTAATGATGGTGAAAAATTGTATTTTGCAACAGAGTTGTATTTTCCAAGATAAAAAAAGCCAAATACCTAGTGCAATATCAAGAATTGCTCCACTATATATAATTAACTCTGCACTTTCATTTGTGATGTTTACAGTTTTCAATAAATTAAACCCTAATTCAGGGGAGAAGAAAAGAGATGTTAGACCTGTAAAAATCCATAAGAATGCAAGCGAAGTCTTTGCAAGCTTGAATAGAAGTTCTGTTGATATATTCATTGTTTAGGTTATATGAAAAGGTTTAAAAACCATTATCCATAATAGAAGAATAATTGCAGAAAAGGCAGGTATGCCGAGTAGTGTCCAAATGCGCATTAGCGTATAAAATTCAGGATCAATCTGCTTGGTTTTTACAGCTGTTTTTGCTAAATTACGCAGTCGATATTGGATCACAACAACGGGTATCCAACATAAACCTATAAAAATAAATAAAACAATAGCCCAATGAAACCATGGTGAGTTATAACTATAACCTAAGTCTTCCATTAGTAAAAAACCAGTAATCAATTGGGTGATGATGGCGGGTGCTGTGAATATCCAGTCAGCTAATACCACATATTTACTAGTGAAATATATCGCGGGGATATTTTTTGAACGAGCGGCCATAAACATAAAAAATGCAATGCCAGCCCCCGTACCAATTAAGATAGTTGCTGAAAGGATATGAAGTGTTTTCAGGACGAGATAACTATCCAATAATCTCTTCCTTGAAATAAATTCCTAGTGTTTCGGCGTGTGCAGATAACTCATCGTAACTAAACAATCCTAGGCATGGCACAGAGCCTACTAGGTTAATGTCTCCGGTGATGAGTTTTTTGGCTATAATAATTGTAGAGAGAGTGGGTGTGTAGGGGCCAATTCCATTATCAGCATAAAGTGACCATGTTATAGTTTTTGCTTTGTTATTCTTATCTAAGCCTTTAATAATAATTCTCATGCCTCCTTGATCTGTTCCCCACTTAAGAAAGAAATTACTCAGCGTTACGATAGATTTTGTTAATGGTGCCCAGTTTTTTACCAAGTGTACTTTTGCTAACCATGCCATGGCAACCATGGGCAAGTGCATAATGGCTAATTCTAAGCCAGCCTGAAACCTAACGGACTCTTTTACGGAGTAACGAGATGGAAATAATTCAAGATCGGGAACATCAACATTTGCAAGCCAGCGCTGTCCCACAATATCACCAAAATCTACTTTTCGAGCATCCATCCAGCCATAAGCAAGGCGCCACTCACCTTGACTGAAAACATCAAATGCTTGTCCTGTATAACTTAATATTGCATTAACGGTAGCCTCACCGCGCTCCGCCTTATTACCGGGCGCAATAGCAAGATCAATAGATGAAATAGTGTTAAATTGGGATGAATAATGATCAATAATGACCGAAGACAGTCCTGGAACAGTGCTGGCGCCACTTACGAGTAGTACATTTTTGGCTTTGGCCTGCTCATTTAAAGTTGCGATGTCGCATACAAAGCGTCGGTCGTCAGCTAAATCAATATAATGGCATTCCAGTTTAATACAGGCTTCTGCAACCCGGTAATTTTGGCCTTGAAATGGTCCGCTAGTATGGATAACAATATTAGGTTTGAGTTCTTCAAGCTGAGCTTCAAAGCTAAATGAATTAATATCAAGATCAACAGGCGTAAGTGTTGCTGTTGATGATGTACTAAGTTGCTGTGTTAGTTGTTCTGCTTTTTTACGGTCTCTACCGGCAACAAGTATATCTAGATTGTCTAAATGGATTAGGCTTTCAACGATGCGTTTACCAAAATTACCATAACCACCTAGAATTAATATTGTATGCATGGTCATCCCTTATATGCTATTTCGGCATTTCTCCACCAACAATACGTACTTCACGTTGCGGGAATGGAATTGAAATATTATTTTCTTTTAGCGTATTCCAAATAATTAGCATTAAATCAGAATCAACTCTATTTCTGCCGTCATCAATACCTTCCATCCAGTATTCGACATGGAAGTTTACCCCTGAGTCACCAAAGCCGATGATTTCACAATCGGAGGGTTCAGGTGTTTCAATAATTTGTGGATGCTTCCTAATCGCTTCTAATATAAGTGCCGGAATAGCGGGGATATCACTATCGTAGGATACGGAAAACTCAACGGTATAACGTTGGTAGGGATCTTTTCGTGTCCAGTTAGTGAATGCCGTGGTGATAAATTGTTCATTAGGCACGACAATTTCTTTGCCTTCAAATGTTTCAATAGTTGAAGAACGCATATTGATGGCAATTAAGTGTCCGCTTCTGCCGTCTTCTAACTCGATATATTCACCGACAGTCATTGAACCATCGAGTAAAATAATAATGCCTGAAATAAAGTTCGCTGCAATTTGTTGCAAACCAAACCCTAATCCCACACCTAATGCGCCACCAAATACGGCAAGGGTGGTAAGGTTTATGCCGACAATTTGTAACAATACAAAGAAGATAACCATGAAGAGTGCAATTTCAAATAGCTTAGAGAATACTTCTTGGCTTCGCACGTCTAATTTTTCTTGGCTACGAATGGCTTCTTGTCCGGCTTTATTTGAAATTCGACCTAGCCAAAACAGTATGGAACCAAAAACAGCTACTCGGGCAAGGGCGTAAGCAGATAAGCGAATATTGCCGACTTCCAGAGCCATGCTATCTAAGAAGGTAATCGTGTTATCCAGCCAACCGAAAACATGTAAGGTGGCAACGGGGATACCGACCCATAGAAATAATGAGCGGATGAAGCTATTGTGTATAAACCGAGTGATAGCTGTGCGCAATAAAAGCACTACACTTAGCCCTTGGGCAATAATAACTAGCCATGACTGCCCAACTTGTATATGGGTTGCTTGAATGGCAATTGAAAGAAACGAAACAGCGAGCACAGGGAACACAAGGTCACGTGCAGTATAAAACCCCGTTAATAATCCGTGTGCTAACTTTGACTTTGATTTAGCAGGTGGCGTATTTAAGAAAGAGAGTTTACGCTTGAGAATTTTTGAGAGCGACCAAGCTAAGAAAATTGCAGCTACAATGGCAATTATCTGAGCATAAAATTTAGGACTCACTGCCCATTTCTCTAGCATATCAAGCAATTGAGAAAATTCTGCTTTGATTGATTCTAGGTTCATTGTGTTCGCATCCTTGTTCTTATTTTGTTTGTTATATACCCGTGACCATTCAATCTGTAGATTTCAGAGTTTAGCACAAGCGTCAGGGCAAGGCGCAATGTGAAGGCAATGACGAGTCCTTGTCAAACATTGTAACGCGGCACTGGCGCTTGTGCTAATCTCCCACAGGGCAAGAGAATAAGCCACACTCTTCGTCGTTATAAAGTCTTAAATTAGAATGACTAATTCTGCGACTTTATGTCTAGAATAGTATGGCTTCTTCTCATGCTGAATTCTGCAGATTGAATGGTAACGGGTATATACCCGTGACCATTCAATGTGCAAATTTTCCGTCATTCCGGCAGGTTTTTAGCCGGAATCTCTAGTTGAATGAAATAGATCCCCGATAAAAGATTTCGAGGATGACGGAGTATAAAACCTGCAGTTGAGATGATTACGGGTATAGTACAAGTAAATAGGTTTTATTTATAGGGACTAGTTTAACTTATGGCATCAATTTTCAGCCATGCCTTTGTTGCGTATGGCGTAAATAACACATTTATGGAGCATCCCTATTGGAAGCGCTGCGTGTTCTTTTCGGTCGTATTGTCAATTTTACCTGATGCTGATGTGATAGGTTTTTTGATAGGTGTGCCGTATGAAAGCCCGTGGGGGCATCGTGGCGCTACGCACTCGATAGTATTTTCTATGATGATGGCTGCGTTTGTTACAGCACTATTTTTCAGGGATTATTTCCGCTTTAAAGCGAAATTATTAGCGGTATTCACTATCTTGTCGTTATCGGCAATTTCACATGGTGTGCTTGATGCATTCACTAATGGTGGTTTAGGGGTAGCTTTTTTCTGGCCCTTTGATAATAGTCGATACTTTTTTCCATACCATCCGGTACAAGTTTCCCCTATTGGCATCAGTGCTTTTTTTAGTGAATACGGCTTAAAAGTCATATTGTCAGAATTGGTTTTTATTGTATTACCAACGACTATTTTTATCTTAGATTCAACCAATAAGTGCAATTCCAATATTCATGCAGCTTTTTGGTGGTTTTCATCAAAAAAGAGCTCATGAGGTGTTTTGAAATTGAGTGTTTTTCGAGGGCGATGGTTGAGTTTATTCA
>JALSLH010000052.1 GCA_026988435.1 Methylophaga sp. | reverse complement strand
CAAGTTGCTCAAGAAATTGAAGATATCATTGGTGTCGATGCGATGGATGCGGTGCGATGTAGTGCCAAAACAGGCATTGGTATTGAAGATTTGCTTGAAGCCTTGGTTGAACGTATTCCTGCTCCTATCGGTGAGCCTGATGGTGAGTTGAAAGCATTGATTATTGACTCATGGTTTGATAGCTATGTGGGCGTGATTTCATTGGTTAAAATAACCCAAGGCAGTATTAAAAAGCGCGATAAAATTAAAGTGATGTCTACAGGGCAAGAGTATCAAGTTGAACAAGTAGGGGTGTTTACACCAAAACGAAGTGAACGCGATGGGCTTTATTGTGGTGAAGTGGGTTATGTTATTTCTGGGGTTAAAAATATTGATGGTGCGCCAGTGGGTGACACGCTAACTCATGCTCATCATGGCGCAACTGAAGCGCTCCCTGGGTTTAAATCGGCAACACCGCAAGTGTATGCGGGTATGTTTCCTGTCAGCTCCGATGATTTTGAGACCTTTCGAGAAGCCTTAGGTAAATTACGTTTAAACGATGCTTCTTTATTCTTTGAACCAGAAAGTTCACAAGCCTTAGGTTTTGGTTTCCGCTGTGGTTTTCTCGGGCTTTTGCATATGGAGATCATTCAAGAGCGACTCGAGCGTGAATATGATCTTGATTTAATCACAACCGCGCCAACGGTTGTTTTTGAAGTATTGACTGCAAAAGGTGATATTCTCAATATTGAGAACCCTTCTCTATTGCCTGATATGGGCTCTATTGATGAAATCCGCGAGCCAATTGTTATTGCCGATATCTTAGTCCCCCAAGAACATTTGGGTGCAGTGATTACCCTATGTATTGAAAAACGTGGTGTGCAAAAATCCATGCAATATATGGGTAAACAGGTAGCAGTGAGTTATGAGCTACCAATGAATGAAGTGGTGATAGATTTCTTTGATCGAATTAAATCGGTGAGTCGCGGTTATGCTTCTCTGGATTATCATTTCACACGCTTTCAAGTAGCGAAGCTCGTTAAGTTAGATATTTTAATTAATGGTGAGCGCGTTGATGCGTTATCAATGATTGTTCATACCGACCAGAGTGTATCGCGCGGACGTCAATTAGTTGAAAAAATGAAAGAGTTAATTCCACGTCAAATGTTTGATATCGCTATTCAAGCAGCTATTGGCGGCCATATTATTTCTCGTTCAACTGTGAAGGCAATGCGCAAAAATGTAATCGCAAAATGTTATGGTGGCGATGTGTCACGCAAACGTAAGTTGCTGGATAAACAGAAAAAAGGTAAAAAGCGGATGAAATCTATTGGTAAAGTGGATGTGCCGCAAGAAGCGTTTTTGGCCGTTTTACAGTTAGATAAATAGAATTTAAGGATAGAGTATAAAATGAGTTTCCCTGCAATTATGGTTCTTCTCGTCGCGGTGACGGGAATAATTTGGCTGGTCGATAGTTTATTTTGGGCTTCGAAAAGATCAAAAGATCAAAAAGAACCGACGGTAGTTGAATATGCACGATCTTTTTTCCCGATTATTTTAGTGGTGTTAGTGATCCGCTCATTTATCGCTGAGCCTTTTCGTATTCCTTCGGGATCTATGCTGCCGACCCTACACGTTGGTGATTTTATTTTAGTCAATAAGTTTGCTTACGGGATTAGGTTACCCGTTATCAATACTAAAATTCTCAGTGTGGGTGAACCTCAACGTGGTGAGGTCTTTGTATTTAGATATCCTAAAAATCCAAAAGTTGATTATATTAAACGTGTTGTGGGTTTACCGGGTGATACAGTTGGCTATTTTAATAAAACCATTTATATTAACGGTGTGGAAATTAGTCAGGCGGTAAAAGAAAAAGATGTTGATTTGTTGAGCCTCGTACCGATGAATAATGAATTACGAACTGAGACCTTAGGTGAGCATCAACATGATTTACTTGTTGATCCCAGTCGCAACATGTCTGAAGGTGAAGTCGTTATCCCGGAAGGGTATTATTTTGCCATGGGTGATAATCGAGACAATAGTAATGATAGTCGCTTTTGGGGACCAGTGCCTGAAGAAAATTTGGTCGGCAAGGCATTCTTTATTTGGATGAGTTGGGATCTGAATGACGGTGGAATTGTGTGGGATCGTATTGGTAACACTATAAACTAAGGAGAATATAAGATGAATAAGCAACGTGGAATGACACTGATTAGCTGGGTAATTGTGCTTGGGCTCATAGCCTTTTTTGCCACCATAGCAATACGCCTTATCCCGATGTATCAAGAATATTTTGGTGTTAAGAATATTATGCAAGGGATGGAAACAGAGCTTAGGAATAATAAATTAACTAAGCAACAAGTTAACCTCATGTTAATGAGACGGTTTAATACAGGTTATATCCACAGTGTTAAAAAGGAAAACATTCTTATTGAACGAGGTAAAAATAATGCCTTTGTCACCAAAGTTAAAATTGATTATGAAGTGCGGGAACCTTTTATTGCACAAATTGATCTAATTGGCCATTTTGTATCAGAAATTGATGTAGAACCTAAAGGACGACTTCGTTCGCAATGACAACGGAGAAACAATTAGCATTATCCAAAAAACTGGAAATAAGTTTTGCTGATCCTAAACTTTTGCAACAAGCTCTCACTCACCGTAGTGTAGGGTCGAATAATAATGAGCGTCTCGAGTATTTAGGCGATGCTATTTTAGGTTTTGTGATTGCCGATGCGTTGTTCAAGCGATTTCCCGATGTAAAAGAGGGCAAGCTTAGTCGTTTACGCGCTTCCCTAGTTAAAGGCGTGACATTAGCTGAAATTGCTAGAGAGCTTAACTTGGGTGACGTATTGATCCTTGGCCCTGGCGAATTAAAAAGTGGCGGCTTTCGGCGTGAATCAATTTTAGCGGATGCTGTGGAAGCCATTTTAGGGGCCTTTTATTTAGACAGTGGTTTAGAGCAAGCAAAAGCATTGATATTACGCTTATTTGACGAGCGCTTAGATGCCATTGATATTGATGAAATTATAAAAGATCCTAAAACACGCTTACAAGAATTATTACAAAGTCGAAAACAGCCCTTGCCTATTTACAGTGTCAGTGAATTAAAAACGAAGGATGCTCAGCCCTTGTTCGAGGCATCGTGCCAAGTTGAATTATTAAAAAAACCTGTGATAGCACAAGGCAATAGCCACCGAAAAGCAGAGAAAAAAGCAGCCGAACGAGCGCTGACTTTATTAGAAGGAAAATTATGACCGACAGTGTCTTTAAATCAGGCTATGTAGCAATTATAGGCCGCCCTAATGTTGGTAAATCAACCTTAATCAATCGTGTGCTAGGGCAAAAGTTGTGTATTACATCACGTCGGCCTCAAACTACACGCCATCGCATCTTAGGTATTAAAACATCTGAGCAAAGCCAGTTGATTTATGTTGATACGCCCGGGCTTCATATTGATGATAAACGAGCAATGAATCGCTATATGAATCGTGCGGCAGCGTCATCAATAAATGATGTTGATGTGATTTTATTTGTTGTTGACGGAATGAATTGGACGGATGAAGATGAACGTGTTTTAGAACGGCTTAAAGAAGACGCTAAGGCGCCGGTCATTTTAGTCATCAATAAAATGGATAAACTGGAAGATAAAGAGGTGATGTTGCCTCATATTGAGCAATTATCCAATAAGTTTGATTTTTCTAATGTGTTACCTATTTCTGCGCGTAAAGGGATGAATATTGAGCAATTAGAAACTGAAATAACAACATTGATGCCAGAGGGAGAACTTATTTTCCCAGAAGACCAATTCACTGATCGTAGCTCACGGTTTTTGGCGGCAGAATTAGTGCGGGAACAATTATTTCGCCATTTAGGTCAAGAATTACCGTATTCAATCACCGTTGAAATCGAACAGTTTGATGATGAGGAAAAACTCTATCGTATTGGCGCGGTTATTTATGTTGAACGTGATGGTCAAAAATCGATTGTTATTGGTAAAAAAGGTGAATTGCTTAAGTCGGTTGGCAAAGGCGCCAGAATTGAAATGCAAAATCTTTTTGGGCGTAAAGTATTTTTGAGATTATGGGTTAAAGTCCGTGAAGGCTGGGGCGATAATGAACGCATGTTAAAAAACTTGGGTTACAACGACGAGCTTTAACTTGTGTCGTCATTAACACCTTGTTTTATTTTACATCAGCGCCCGTATCGTGAAACAAGTTTATTGCTAGATGTATTAAGCCAACAATTTGGGCGAGTCAGTCTTATTGCAAAAGGTGTTCGTAAACAAAAACGAAGCCAGATGGGTTTATACCAGCTTTATCAACCGCTTTTAATTGAATGGATAGGCCGAGGTGAGTTACAGACATTAACTCAAATAGAAACGATGTCACCACGCTATATACTCAAAGCTGAATCAGCTCTTTGCGGTTTGTATATTAATGAATTGATGGTGAAACTATTGCCACTTCATGAGCCTGAACAGGCTATTTTTAGTGCCTATCAAAATGCGTTAGAATCCTTGCAAATGATGGAGAATACACAGCTTACCTTGCGCTTATTTGAGAAGCGGCTATTATCACAGCTTGGCTATGGTTTAGTCTTAGAACGAGAATTTGAAAATGGTCAGTTGATTAAACAACAGCAACAGTATTATTATCAAGCTGACGCAGGTTTAGCACGATGGTATCCGGGACAAAAACAGACAGCAATTTCAGGAAGAAGTTTACAGCATTTGGCGGACGAATCTGGTTTTGATAGTGAGAGTCTTAAAGAAATAAAGCAAATGATGCGCAGTGTGCTCAATTTTTATTTAGACGGTAAACCATTGCAAAGTAGACAATTATTTACAGAATTACATAGGTTAAACAAATGAGCATATATTTAGGGGTTAATATTGATCATGTGGCGACATTACGGCAAGCACGTGGTACGCGATACCCTGATCCCATTCAAGCAGCAATAGAAGCAGAACAAGCGGGTGCAGATAGTATTACCTTACACTTACGCGAAGATCGCCGTCATATCCAAGAGCGTGATGTGGCGATGTTATCCGATATTTTGCAAACCAAAATGAATTTGGAAATGGCGGTAACGGAAGAAATGCTGACTATGGCAGAGAAATATCGTCCTAGTGATTGCTGTTTAGTCCCTGAAAAACGTGAGGAACTTACCACTGAAGGTGGATTGGAAATAGCTGGGCAATTATCTAAAATGAAAGAATCTTGCCAGCGCATGGCGCAAGCAAATATTGTCGTGTCATTATTTATTGACCCTGATTTTGCTCAAATAGACGCCTCGGTAGAATGTGGTGCGCCGGTTATCGAGCTTCATACGGGCCGTTATGCCGATGCCGAGACAAAGGCTGAAGCAGAACATGAAAGAGGCATTATTATCAATGCGGCAGAATATGCACATAAGCTTGGCTTGCAAGTTAATGCGGGGCATGGTCTGAATTATCATAATGTCAAAGCAATTGCTGAAATCCCAGAATTAGTAGAACTTAATATAGGTCATGCCATTGTTGCGCGTTCAGTATTCACCGGTTTTCAATCTGCCGTAGCTGAAATGAAGAAACTGATGCTGGATGCACGGCGCAGATGATCTTCGGCATCGGCACAGATTTGGTGCATATTCCACGTATGCAGGCTTTGCTTGATAAACATGATGATAAGATTGCTTTACGTATATTAAGTGATGCTGAGTTTGCTGAGTTTAAACAAGCCACTAATCAAGCCGCATTTTTAGCTAAGCGATTTGCCGCCAAAGAAGCAACAGCAAAAGCCTTCGGAACGGGCTTTCGAGATGGGTTGAGTTTACAGCATATTAAGGTCATCAATAATAAAGATGGCAAACCCGAATTAACGTTCTGCCAACGCGGTCTATATTTAATAGAACAATATAATATAGGGCGTAGTATGCTGAGTTTAAGTGATGAAAATGACTATGCCATTGCATTTGTGACATTGGAAATAAATAATGAATAACTACCCAACAATAGACGCGTTTATTGGCAACACCCCTTTGGTACGACTACAACGATTAGCGGGCGAGACAACAAATACATTATTAGTGAAGTTAGAAGGTAATAACCCAGCTGGTTCGGTAAAAGATCGCCCTGTAATGAGCATGATTAAAGAGGCACAACAACGGGGTGATATTACACCGGGTGATACATTAATTGAAGCAACAAGTGGTAATACAGGTATTGCTTTGGCGATGGTCGCCGCTATTTTAGGTTATAAAATGCTGTTAATCATGCCTAAAAACATGAGCATGGAACGTCGCGCATCAATGCGAGCTTATGGTGCTGAATTGATTTTGACTGATAGCATGGAGATAGCGCGTGATTTAGCGTTAGAAATGCATCAACAAGGCAAGGGCAAGGTGCTTAATCAGTTTGCTAACTTTGATAATCCATTAGCGCATTATCAAACTACTGGGCCAGAAATCTGGCGTGATACCAAGGGTGAAATCACGCATTTTGTCAGTGCGATGGGTACCACTGGCACCATTATGGGCGTATCTCGTTATTTAAAAGAACAAAATCCTGCTATACAAATTGTCGGTGTGGAACCCTCTGATGGATCAAGTATTCCCGGAATTCGTCGCTGGCCGCAACAATATTTACCTGAAATTTTTGAGGCTGATCGTGTTGATAGCATGATTGAAGTTGATCAAGATCTTGCTGAAATGACGATGCGCCAACTTGCAACGGAAGAAGGCATATTTTGTGGCGTATCATCTGGCGGTGCTGTCGCTGCGGCACTAAGCCTATCAAAACAAGTAGAAAATGCCGTGATTGTCAGCATCATTTGCGACCGAGGCGATCGCTATTTGTCGACGGGCGTATTTCCAGCTGAGTAATGATTACTCGTTTTGTAATCTGCTTAAGTATACTAGCATTTCTAGCTACGGCTGAAGCTAGTGAGAATATTAAATTATCTATCGGCAGCTGGTCTTTTGAAGATATTCACGCAAAAAACCTCCAATTTGAAATTAATCTAACTGCACAAGGATTAGCGTTAAATGCGCAAGCCGATAGTGTGGATTTAGTAGCTCCAATAGGGAAGGTAACAAAGCTTAAACTGCACTGTAATGAATTAATTATACTTTCTGAAAGCTTCTCGTGTGCGAGTGGGAAGCTATCTTTTTTCCAAGCTGAATTAGGGCAACAAAAAATCTCATTTAAGGTTGAAGGTGAGCCAGAAAAAGATAAATATCAAATCAAGATTAAGGGGTTAAAGTTAGCATCAGCAAATGTTTCTGCCACAGCATACCTTAATAGACAATATTGGCGTTTACTTACAAATACTCCCAAGCTCAAAATAACAGAATTAATAAAGGCTTCTTCTCCCTATTTACAAGAACAGCAACGCCTGATGTTAGAAAACTGGGAGGCAGAAGGTACCATTAAGCTGTCAGCAGATATAGCCGGTAGGAGCGATATCGTTAAAACTGCGACGGTGCAACTGGCAGCGACATCATTAAATATAACAGATGAAGATAGTCGCTATGTCACAGAAGATGTGGCGATATTAATAGATCTTGATGCCAAAAGTAATAAGCAAAAGTGGCAATGGAAAACTAATGTTTCAGTTGGGAAAGGGCAAGCGTATGGCGAACCCGTATTTATAGATTTTGATGCCACTCCAGTAAATTTTCAAGCAAAAGGATCATGGCAACAAAATACAGGATCTTTAGTGATCAGCAATGCCAAACTGAATCAAAAAAATGTAGTGAAGGTGACGGCCAATTTTAAAGGCAGCACGGAAAAAGTAGAACAGTTAAATATTACGATGGCAAAAACAAAAGTCACAAAACTATACGAAAACTGGCTACAACCATTTGTGCTTGGAACCGCGATAGATAGCCTTGAATTAGCAGGTGATTTATCACTACAGTATCATCAACAGTCGAAAAATTATCGTTTATCATTAGCATTAGATGATATGTTTGTAGATGATACTTTAAATCGTTTTGCTGTAGATGGAATTAATGGCACCCTAGGTTGGACTAATTATAATTACCCAATGACAACTGACTTACAATGGAATAAGGCAACAATGTATGCCATTCCCATAGGACAAACAAGGCTGAAAGCAAAATCAATATCATCATCACTTAGCTTAACTCAAGCTTGGGACATACCGATCTTTGATGGAAAATTAAAAATCAATAAGCTTGATTTACAGCGCCCGGGTGAGGAAGGTTCAAAATGGACCTTTGATGGTCGTTTAACACCTATTTCGATGGAAAAAGTCAGCAATGCTCTGGGCTGGCCTTTGCTGCATGGTAAATTATCGGGCGTGATTCCAAATGTGAAGTATAGTAATAAAAATATCAAAGTTGACGGCGCGCTAACAGTTAATTTATTCGAAGGCACAACGGTAATAAATAACTTGCAATTAGACCAGCCCTTTGGAGCATTACCGCTGCTTTATGCCGATGTTGATTTAAAAGAAATGAATTTATCAACGCTAAGCAAAACATTTGATTTTGGTGAAATTACCGGAAAATTAGAAGGGAAAATACAAGGGTTACGTTTAGCAAATTGGCGGCCAGTTCAGCTTGATGCTTATTTTGCTACACCCGAAAATGATAAAAGCCGCCATAAAATCAGTCAACAAGCGATTAATAACCTTTCAAAAGTGGGTGGAGGTGTAGGCGGAGTCTTGCAACGCAGTTTTTTACGCTTCTTTAAGGATTTTTCTTACAAACGATTGGGTCTAAGTTGCAAACTTTATAATGAAGTGTGTGAAATGGCAGGTGTCGGTGAAGCCGAAAATGGTTATTATATTGTAAAAGGTGGTGGATTACCCCCGCGGATAAATGTGGTGGGGTATACTCGCCGAGTAGATTGGCCAGATTTAATTGATCGTCTCAAAGCGGTTAGTGAAAGTTCAGGTCCAGTAGTTATTGAATAAAAAGGAAGTGAAATGAAACAACTTAAATGGTTAACAAGCAGTGTTATGGGGTTAATGTTGGTATCGTGTGTCACCATTAATATTTATTTTCCAGCCGCAGCAGCTGAAGAAGCGGCAGATAGAATTATTGAAGATGTGTGGGGGCCAGAAACACAAGCTAAAGATCCTGCTAAACAAGAATCTACGACATCAGATCAGCAAAGCCTATTGATTAATACTACAAAAGGTGACCTTGCTATATCGGTACTCAATTGGCTAGTATCACCTACACAGGCTGCCGCAAGTCCTAATATCAATATTAATTCGCCAGCGATTAATGCCTTGCAAGCTAAAATGAAGGCTCGCCATGCCAGCCTAAAAGCCTATTATGATAGTGGCGCGATAGGGCTGACTGAAAATGGTTTTGTCACAATACGTGATGCCAAGGCTATCCCGCTAAAAAGTCGAAATACTGTTAAAGGATTGGTGGCTGATGAAAACAAAGATCGAAGTGCATTGTATGCTGAAATAGCACGTGCCAACGGCCATCCCGAATGGCAATCAGATATACAATCTACTTTTGCTCGTCGTTGGGCAAGCAAAGCCTCGTCAGGTTGGTGGTATCAGTCAGGTGGTAGTTGGAAGCAGAAACAAAAGTAACGATGACTTAGTTACTAAAAATCCAGTGATGCTGTACGATCACTGGATTTTTTACATTTAGAGATATATAAAATATGGCTCGACGTCGCAGATCCCGTAGACAACGCTTACCACAAGATCCTATCGAAGCAACAATCGAAACGCTATCACATGATGGCCGGGGTATTGCTCGAATAGAGGGCAAGACGGTATTTGTAGATGGAGCGCTTACAGGAGAAACAGTCCAATTTCTCTATACTAAAAAAAACAGTAAATACGATGAAGGGAAAATCGTCGAATTAGTGACCAATGCAAGTAGTGATAGAGTTGAAGCTAAATGCCAGCACTTTGGTGTATGCGGCGGATGTAGTTTGATGCATATGTCGCCGGAAGCACAATTAAACTTAAAACAAAACACGCTAGCTGAGCAATTGAGCCATTTCGGTGGCTTAACACCTGAATTATGGTTGGAGCCGTTAAAAGGCCCATTATGGGGCTATCGTCGCAAAGCACGCTTGGGCGTCAAGCATGTTCCTAAAAAAGAACGAGTGCTGGTTGGTTTTCGCGAAAAAGGCTCACCATTTTTAGCGGTATTAGAACAATGTGAAGTATTAGATCAACGTGTAGGTGTTCGCTTAGCTGAGCTCGGTGAAATGATTGCTAAACTCGATGCACATAATCGCATCGCCCAAATCGAAGTGGCGATGGATGATGAGCATGTAGCTCTGGTATTCAGAAATCTCGACCCTTTGTCTGAAAGCGACCAACAAGCATTAATTAATTATGGCCAAGTGAATGATTTATGGATTTACTTACAATCAGGTGGCCCCGACACGGTCACGGCGATTTGGCCAGAATCCCCACAATTAAGCTATGCACCTGAAGCCGGTTTACAACTGGATTTTGAACCGAGTGATTTTACGCAGGTGAATGCAGAAATTAATCATAAAATGATTCAACGCACGATGGAATTATTAGATATTAAGGCAGATGATCGGATTTTAGATTTATTCTGTGGTCTTGGTAATTTTACGTTACCGCTAGCGACACGAGTGACAGAAGTAGTAGGTGTAGAAGGTGATGCTAACTTAGTGAAACATGCTCACCAGAATGCGACAATCAATAATTTGAATAATGCTACTTTTGAAAAAGCAGATTTAACTCAAACTGAGCTAAAAGATTATCCGTGGGCGAAAGCAGGTTTTAATAAGATTTTATTAGATCCACCGCGTAGTGGTGCATTTGAAGTATTGCATCAATTAGCCGCCTTAGGTGCTGAGCGAATAGTGTATGTTTCCTGCAATCCGGCGACCTTGGCACGAGATGCTGGCGAATTAGTAGAAAAGCATGGATACACGCTAGTTACAGCGGGGGTAATGGATATGTTTCCGCACACTAGCCATGTAGAATCAATCGCATTATTCATTCGTAAATAATCTATTGTCATGGGTGAGCAGCAGTTGATGAAAGACGGTTTAAGTGTAGGTGCTATTGCACGCATAGCCGATGTTTTATCAATAATAATAAATGATTTTCGCTCACAGTCATTTGAAGAAACAGCATTAGCAGGCTTAGATACACTTGAGTTAAAACAGCGTGTAAATCATCTTGTCAGTGTGTTGGCAAAGTTCTTACCCTCAGATTTTAAGTCAGCCGCAGCTATATTGCTACAATTAAAGCAACATTGGGACTGGGGTAATGAAAATGATGCGCTGAGTAGTTTTGCCGCATGGCCTTTAATTGATTATGTTGCGGCTTATGGTCTTGACGAACCTGAATTGGCACTAAAAGTTCTTAAAGAAATGACGCCGTTATTTTCAGCAGAATTTGCAGTTCGCCCTTTTATTGAACAACATTATGAGCTCACTTATAAGCAGGCATTATTATGGTGTCGTGATCCCGATGAGCATGTAAGACGTTTAGCATCAGAAGGATTTAGGCCTCGATTACCGTGGGCAATACGCTTAAACCGCTTTTGTGATGATCCACAAGCAATTTTGCCAATATTAGAACGGTTAAAAGATGACTCGAGTTTATATGTGAGAAAGTCGGTTGCAAATAATCTAAATGATATCAGCAAAGATAACCCTGATGATGTGATAAAGATATGCCAACGTTGGAGGAAGAACGCATCAATAGAGCGACAATTTATTATAAGGCAGGCACTGCGCACTTTAGTTAAAGCTGGCAGGCCAGAGGTTTTCCCCTTGCTTGGGTATACCGCCAATCCAAAAGTTGAGTTGACAGCGCTATCATTTAAAGAAGATCGTATTAAATTTGGTGATGAGATTGAATTTTCAGTAGAATTAGGATCAAAATCAAAGCAGATCCAGACAATGGTATTAGATTACAAAGTACATCATATTAAAGCCAATGGCACAACGACGGAAAAAGTATTTAAATGGAAAAATATTACATTGCAAGCTGATGAAAAAGTGCTATTGAAAAAGGCGCATTCATTTAAACGCATTTCTACACGAAAATATTATGCTGGAACGCATAGTATTGAAATACAAATCAATGGCAACAGCCTATCTAAATTAGACTTTGAACTCGTTATTTAACATGCTAAAAATATCACAAACAGTATCCATTCCTGATGATGAAGTTGAGCTCACCGCAATCCGGGCACAAGGGGCGGGTGGCCAGAATGTCAATAAAGTATCATCTGCGATACACCTTCGATTTGATATTAATGCGTCTTCTTTATCTGATTTTTATAAAGAACGTCTATTAAAATTGAAAGATCGTCGACTCAATAAAGAGGGGGTGATAGTCATTAAAGCCCAACGATATCGAACCCAAGATAAAAATCGTGATGATGCACTTGAACGTTTACAAGACTTAATCAAAAAAGCAGGCGTGGTGCAAAAGGTAAGGCGAGCAACCAAGGTTAGCAAAGGAGCACATAGAAGACGGATGGACAGTAAATCACAGCGTGGCAAGGTTAAGGCGCTACGAGGCAAGGTTTCAGAATAATGAATTACAGAATAGTCTTTGTCTTATTGTTATTAACTTTTTCGTTAAAAGTCAGTGCGGATCAATTTGTTGATAGATTTGCTGAATTACAAAATGCAGGTGTTTTGTTAGTTGATATACATGGCAAAACAGTCGTTTCTGCTCATGCACAAACCAGCTTCATTCCTGCATCAACAACCAAGTTAGTGACAGCATGGTTAGCACTCAATCACTGGGGCGAAGATCATCATTTTAAAACTGATTTTTATTTAGATGATTCAACAAATACATTATGGATTAAAGGCAGTGGCGATCCCTTTTTAGTGTCTGAAGAGCTGTTGATTATTGCCAAGAATTTAAAAGACAAAGGCTTACGACAGATTGATAGGATCGGTTTGGATGGTTCGCTTTTTCAAAATAATTTGAACGTGCCAGGCGCAAGCACAACAACGAATCCTTATGATGCTAAACCGACAGCAATTGCAGTAAATTTTAATACGATTGCAGTGAGGAAGCAGGCGGGAAGAATAGTGTCTGCGGAAAGTCAAACACCACTTACTGCATTTGCTGAAAAATTAGCTAGGAAACAAGCATTATCAAAACGAATAGTGCGAATAAATACAGGATTATCTTCTCAAGATGCAGAGCGTTACTTTGCTGAATTATTAGCTGATTTTTTACGGCAGCAGGGCATTGTGGTTGGGCAACAAATTGTGAGGGGAAGCGTGCCAGATAAGGATCCATATTACACTCATATAAACAGTAAAAGTTTAACGGATGTAGTGCGTCCAATGTTGAAATATTCAACCAATTTTATAGCCAATCAGTTGATCCTGGTGCTAAGTGCAGAACATTATCAGCGCCCCGCTAATTTTTCAGACGTTGAGCGGTATATGGTGAAATGTTTGCAAAATGAATTTAATTGGCAAACAATTGTTTTAAAAGAAGGGGCAGGCCTAGCTCGTGACAATAAAATTTCGCCTGTGCAACTGGTTGAGCTGTTAGAGTCATTTCGCCAATGGAAACAATTATTACCAGAAGTCGCCCCCAGCATCTATGCTAAATCTGGCACATTAAAAAATGTAAGCACGCTCGCAGGCTATGCCGTTGATAATAAACAACAATGGCATGCATTTAGTTTAATGATGCAACAATCGGTTTCACACAAACGAAGAAACCAAATTGCTAGTGAGCTAGGAGTTCTGCTCAATAATCAAGACATAATTAAGCCGTAAATAACTAAACAAATCCACGATACGGCGAAACTACAGATAATCGCAGTAAAATTATTAATAATCCAATGTTCTAGCTTTTCCATAACGCATCTCAACTATAATGATTTGAAATGCATCTTCCTCTAATATGAAAATAAGGGCATTGATCCAGATCAAAGACTTGCATGATTGATGAGAGCCGCGAATGGCAGGCACAAAAAAACCAGTCTGAAGACTGGCCTTTAGTTTCTTAAGGAAGCGTAGAGACTTATTGGTTAATTAGGCCATATGCAATAAGGGACACCCAAAAGACTGAAAACCCAACAATAAACCAGGGGAAATTTTCAACAACAAATGTTTCTAAATTTTGCATACTATTCTCTCTTTTAGTAAAAATTGATCTACATCAATAATATAGCAGTTATTGAATTGTTAAGCGAATTTTTTACAACATACCCGTGACCATGCAAATTACAGATTTTTAGCACCCATACTAAATGTGCTACCTGCGTTATAATAGTAAGCAATAGAATAACTATTACATCACTATTATGCCTTGTTAGCCCATCCATTATGCGTACTAAAAAACCGCAATTTGAATGATAACGGGTATATACCCAAAATACTTGAAGATGCAGGTTTCAGCAAGAGAAGAAGCCATTATATTCTAGGCATAAAACGCAGGAATTAGTCGTTCTAATTCTAAGTTTTATAACGACGAAGATAATGGTTTATCCTCTTGCCCTGCGGGAGCTTAGCACGAATGCCAGCACTGCGTTACAATGCTCGGCAAGGACTAGTCATTGCCTTCACATTGCGCCTTGTTCTGACCTTCGTGCTAAGCTCTGAAATCTGCATCTTCAAGTAATTTGGGTATATAACTCAGCCTGAGATGATCGCATTATGAAACAAACCGAAAATTTAGAATTTGATGCTCAGCATATTTGGCATCCATACACTAGTGTTACTCATCCATCTATTATCCATGAAGTTGTTTCAGCTGAAGGAGTGCACTTAACCTTAGCGGATGGGCGCACCATAATTGATGGCATGTCATCGTGGTGGTCAACGATTCATGGCTATAATCACCCACGGTTAAATCAAGCGGCAAAACAGCAAATCGATAGCATGTCGCATGTTATGTTTGGCGGTTTGACTCACCAACCGGCCATAGATTTAGCACGCAAGTTAATTGATATTACCGCCGAGCCATTACAAAAGGTATTTTTTGCCGATTCAGGTTCAATTGCGGTTGAAGTAGCCATTAAAATGGCGATTCAATATTGGTTCGCGCAAGGAAAAACAAAAAAGAAACGCTTTTTATCATTTAGAAATGCCTATCATGGTGATACCTTTGGTGCCATGGCCGTGAGTGATCCTGAAAATGGCATGCATAATATGTTTGAGTCTGTCTTAGCCAAACATTTGTTTGCACCTGCGCCGAGCTGCGTGAATGATAAAGACTGGCAAGAGAGTGATATTACAGAGTTTCGTCAATTAATCAGCGAGCATCACGGTGAATTAGCCGCCGTAATTGTGGAGCCTTTAGTACAAGGTGCGGGGGGCATGCGTTTCTATTGCCCTGAATATTTACGCCAAATCCGAGCATTATGCGACCAATATGATGTGTTATTAATTTTAGATGAAATCGCCACTAACTTTGGGCGAACAGGCACTTTATTTGCTTATCAACAAGCGGATATTTATCCCGATATTTTATGTTTGGGCAAGGCTTTAACCGGCGGTTATATGACGCTAGCAGCAACACTCTGCACAGATAAAGTAGCACATGGTATTGCCGCAGATGGCAGCGGTGTATTAATGCATGGGCCGACTTTTATGGCGAACCCATTAGCTTGTCGCGTGGCTTGTGAAAGTATTGATGTGCTACTGGAATCAGACTGGCAACAAAAGGTTAAGAAGATTGAACAGCAACTTATTGCTGAACTTATGCCTTATCAATCTATGGGCTTAGTGAAAGAGGTTAGGGTAAAAGGTGCGATTGGCGTGGTGGAATTGCACCAGCCACTAGATGAACAAATGGACTGGTTACCTAAATTTATTGTTGACCAAGGTGTGTGGATCAGACCGTTTCGAAACCTGATTTATATAATGCCGCCTTTTATTATTCAGACTGATGATTTAAGTTGTTTGACAGTGGCAATTGGAGTGATACTTGAGCAGTTATCGAAAAAATAAAATCAATCGAGTCTGACATCATTGATTAAACTGAAGGATATGTAGATGATCTACCTTGCTTACATAGTGATATGCTTTTCAAGTGTAAACATAGTTATTGGCTTAGTTCTTTACATCAAGAAAGATTTAAATCTAAAGTTAAGAAATATTTGTTATGCAAGCACCTTAGTCCAGCTTCCGCTGGTCTTCATATTAATTGCATTTGCTCAGAAGGTGATCCCTCTATCCTTAATGCTAATTACTATTCTGTTGTTCTTTCTAGGATATTTTATACCCTCTAGGTTAACTAGAGGAGTGACAGTTAAAAGGGATTTTAAAGGCCGTTTCTAAAATGAATATTATTCTGATGATGTAGCAGCATTGCTTAGAAATGTTACAACAACTCTTGAAGGTGAAAATCAATGGGGTCAAACTCGATTGATTTTTAACTTGAGCGAGATCTACCGAAGTTTATGGGTTTGCCGCTAACCCGACAACTCTAACAAATTGATAATATTCATCTTAATGGCAAGGTGAGTGAGTTCAATATCACTTTTAACATTGAGTTTTTTCTTGATAATGTAGTGCGCATTGGCCACGGTTTTAGGGCTAATATTGAGCGTTTCTGCAATAGTTTGTGTTGGTGTCGCTTCGACTAACATCCGTAATATTTCAAATTCACGTACGGTTAGCTGTTCTAACGCTGTAGCATCTGTTCCTAATTTTTCTAATGCTAATGCCTGTGCAATATCGGCACTTAAAGTGTATTTATTTTGTTGTACATCTAAAATGGCTCGAATTAAGACTTCGGGATCGCTGCTTTTAGTGACATAAGCTAATGCTCCGGCA
The DNA here is from genome assembly GCA_026988435.1 of Methylophaga sp. Taxonomy (GTDB): domain Bacteria; phylum Pseudomonadota; class Gammaproteobacteria; order Nitrosococcales; family Methylophagaceae. The sequence goes on along the minus strand of JALSLH010000052.1, from coordinate 34,992 downwards.
CGTGTTGCTTGCATTGCAAAACTTGGGTTTTGATGCATGCTGAATACTATGATTTTTGCGGTATTATCAAGTTGTTTGATCCGCGTAATAGCGGCTAAACCGCCTTGCCCCGGCATGGATATATCCATAATGACAATATCAGGGTTATGTTCTTTATAGCTTAAATAGGCTTGTGCACCATCACTGGCTTCTGCAATCACCGACATGTTTTGTTGTTTTTGTAATAATGACCGATAACCTTCACGCACGATAGCGTGATCATCAACAAGCATAATTTTTATTGTGTTCATAAGGCCTTGGGTATTGTAATGGCAACAGTTAAGCCGCCTGTGTTGTTGGGCGTTAATGTGAGTGTGCCGCCTAAAGCAGAAACACGTTCTTTAATACCCAGTAATCCTACGCCAATGGCCTTATCAAAATCACTTGTTTTAGCATGGCCATCATCTGTAATTTCTAATTGGATATCTTGTTTGTTTTGATTGTTGAGCTTCACAATGGCATTGCTAGCATTAGCATGCTTAGCAATATTGGTCAGACATTCTTGCACGATGCGGTAAATATTGACGGGTAAAGGTTCAGGCAAGGTATTGGTCTCGCCACTGAGCGAAAGTTGATAGTTTGTTTTGCCTTTTGATTGATTATTCCAAGTGTTTATTAATTTCTGTAAACTTGTATTTAAGCCAAAGTCATCGACATCTACAGGGCGCAAGCGTGTTAATAGGTTTCTCAATACATCCATCATATGATGGGTGATGGGACTGATTGTTTTCACTTCAGTAGCAAGCTCAGAATGGTCGATTTTTGCTGTTTGATAGATGGAAGTGGTGATTGCGTTAATACCGGCTAAACATTGGCCGAATTCATCATGTAATTCACGGGCAATATAGCGGTGTTCTTCTTGCTGAATATTCAGCAATTTTAATGCGAGTTGCTTATTATTAACAATAATGTCTTCTTGGCTTTTTGCTAATTGATTGATAGCGTCGCTAGTTTGTTTCCATTCTTTAATAGCAAAGGCGGGGAGGCGTGTATCAAGTTGTCCGTTACGCATCTTTTCAAGGCCGGTAACAATCAGTTGAGCAGGTTGTAGCATTCTATTGATGGTGAAATAAGCAAGCAAACAGACGGCTAAAATACTGGCAAATAAAACACCAATAACAGCTTGTAGATTATTCCATGCTCGTGCGGTCTGAATATGTGGGTTCAGCGACACTAAGATTGAACCATAGGCAAGTGCATTGAAGTAGATATTTTTTTTGACTTCGAAGTTGGGTGCAAAAAACTGCTGATATAAGGATCCAAACCAATTAGGCCAAGTTTGCTTTGTTGTTATAGTTTGATTACATAATTTACGCTGTCGGTTTTCAGAGAGTGATAAAAATTGGATGCATAAACCCGACAAACCATTAATATCTGGCCAAAGATCGGTGTTAGGGAAAGAGTCAGAAGACTCATAGCGGCTAAACATTTGTAATAATTGCGCATTCATTTGCTTTTCAATGCTATTAGCTGTGAAAGTAGCTTCAGAGATGGCCTGTTGCTTGGTTTGATAAAGCACATACAGAGCACTTGCTGCTAAGCAAATAATAGCAATGAATAAGATTCTATATAAAAGTTGTCGTTTTAGGTTCATAAAATATCATTAATAATTTCACTTAGAGATCTTTGCACGAGTTGAAAAAGTGCCGTTTACTGGTGTAAATGAGCATTTTGAAACTATTTTTAACGCAGGCATGGCAGAAAAGACGACTCGTACATAGGTCTCGCTTAGTTTATGACTTTAATGCAGGGTTTAACAGACAAGATAATAGCACAGGGAAAATTGCCCGAGTTTGTTAGGCATATTTGAGGTTATTATGACTAACAAGCAAGATATGATGTGCCTTTAATTTAACTGGGGAATCAACAAATGGAAATATTATTAATAGGTGGTGTCGCGACAGCAATGGCATTACTATTTGGCAGTATAATTCATTGATAATAATATGATGCTTTTTGACTTACAATGGGGTGCAGCTTGGGTGCTATTTCTGCTGCCACTTGTGCTATTACCTTGGTTTAGGCAGAGCCAAGAGAAAACAGTGGTATGGAGTCATTTTGTACCTATTGATCCTTTATCTAAATTGATTGGTGCGACATTAAAGCTTTTGGCTTCAGTGGTAATGGCTTGTCTACTTTTAGCGCTTGCCAAGCCTTATATTGCAGAGCAAAAAGTAGAGCGTGTTGGCGAGGGTTCAGAGGTCGTTATACTGGTTGATCGCAGTCGTAGTATGGATGATGCCTTTGCTATTAAAGGGCAGTTATTGATGGCAAGTGTGGGCAAATCTGACAGTAAACGTCGCGTTGCTAAAAAATATTTACTCGAGTTTGTAGATAAACGACCAGATGATCGTTTTGGTTTTGTTTTATTTAGTGATAAGGCGGTAGGCATTTTACCGTTGACGTATAACAAAGAAGCGATTCGGGCTACCATTAATGCGAATGCATTAGGCAAAGGATTATCTGAGACCAATATTTCTCGGGCATTAATCCGTGCAGCAGAGATGTATAAAGATCAAACGTATCGCGGCTCACGAATAGTATTATTGGTCTCCGATGGTGGCCGCGAGTTAAGTGCCGAAGCCAAATTTAAAATAACAGAGACTTACCGACGTGAGAATATCTCATTGTATTGGTTATATATGCGTTCGGTAACAGGAATGACACTGGATGAGGCGGCGGGAGATAATCCGCGATGGACGGACACTCCTGAAAGAAAACTGCATGCGTTTTTTAAATCTATAGGTATCCCGTATCGATCCTTTGAAATTGAATCAGTAAAATCGTTTTCACAAGCAATTAATGCCATTGATCAGCAACAATATCAAACGTTAATTGTTGAAGATACACTTCCTCGAAAAGACATGACTAAGCCTTTTTATCTTGCGGCCTTAATTGCGCTTCTGCTTTTGACCTTAGCTCGGTTTTATACGGCATGGGGTGTAAGGCGAGCATATGAATAAAGAGGCACCATTTTATGTGTTGTCGGCTATTGCCCTCATAAGTATAGTCATGGCAGGTCAAGCAGGATTATTGCTAATGGAAACCCAAAAAATAAATAAATTTATTGGCAGTGATTTTACACAGGGGGAGGATATACCTTCTCACTTGAAGGCACAATTTTCTCAGGCTTTTAATGATGCAAAGCAAGGAGAGAACCGTAAGGCATTAGAGCGTTTTCTAAAAGTAACAAATACGAATGATAAAGAGTTAGAGGCTGTCGCTTATTATAATCGCGCGAATATTTATCTTAAGCTGGCACAGAGAGCAGGTGAAAATGATTCTAGACTTTCGTATATTGCACTGGCAAAGCAAGATTACAGAAATAGTTTATTACTCGATTCATCTAATTGGAATGCACGGTTTAATTTAGAAGTTGCGTTATTAATGGTGCCAGAAGAGCCTGTCCAAAAATCTGAGTTTAAAAAAGTTATCAGTCAACGTAAAGATGTCCGGATTGTCGGGTTTAAAGTCGACTTACCATGAGTGAGCCGTTCTCGTGAGATTATGCAGAAGAAAGTTGTGCTCTAACTAAATCACAAAATTTTTCTACTGTTCTTTTTTGCTTTCTGTTTTTAGTCACTAGCAGCCCAATTGTGCGTGGAGGTAGCTGCGGGTTAAGCTCTACTATTTCTAATCTATATTGCGCTTTTAATGCTGAAAAAGCTTCGGGGAGAATACTAAACGATCCACCACCTTCGACTAGATCAAGAATAGAAGATATCGTATTTACCTCTGTCACATTGGCATACTTTATATTGTTATCAGAAAAATACTTGTCGACTATTTTTCGGGTTTCAAAATAGTCTGAAAGTAGAACGGCTTTTAGGTGATGAGATTGGCCAGACATGATGGCGTTGGCAAGATCAGCATGGGCTGGTGAAATTATAAGTTTCCACTTTTCATCAAATAATTTTTCAAATTCAATATCGGGGTAGTCTTTATTTAAAATAAAACCAATGCCGATATCGAGATCGCCTCGGGCTACTTTTTTCTCAATATTGTGGTTGGTCAACTCTTCAATTTGTAATGAAACATTTGGGTTGTTACGATCAAATTCAACAACAAGACTGCGTAAATAGAGTGAGTTTATAGACTGTAATACGCCAATTTTAAGCGTTCCCGTTTCCCCTGACACTAAGTCAGACACGGATTCTTTTAGTAGCTCTACCTCATTTAATATTCGTATTGCCGAAGATAAAACAAGCTCTCCGCTTTCTGATATTTTTACACCGCGTCCAACACGCTCAAATAGCTTTGAGCCTAACTCTTCTTCTAATTGCTTTATTTGGCTAGACAATGCTGGTTGGGTGATATGTAATTTTTCAGATGCTTTATGAAAGTGTTGTAATTCTGCGACCACTTTGAAATAGCGTAAGTGCCGTAGTTCCATGAATAGACCTTATTGATAAATAATAATAATCAATATGATAGTTATAAAAACTTATACTTTCAATTAATTCTCTGCGACTATTCGGTTTGACAACTTTTTTCATTAAAAATAAGAGGAGGGCTAACAAATGATTGAAAATGCATTTTCTGGGATTATTGCTTATACCGTCACCCCTTATTCAAATGATGAAAAACGTATAAATTTTGAGGTGTTACATACACTCATCGATCAACTGATAGATTCTGGCGCCAATGTCATTGCAGCATTAGGTAGTGCTGGCGAGTGTGCCTATTTAGATGACGATGAATGGCGGCTAGTTGCGAAGAGTACGATTGATTACGTTAATAAACGTGTTCCTGTTCTTGTTGGAATAGTTGACCTCACCACTGCTGATGCCGTAGTGCATGCCAGACTTGCTGAAGAGTATGGTGCCGATGCGATTATGGTGTCGCCTTTTTCATATTATCCCTTGTCAGAAGATGAAATATTTGATCACTATGCGGCTATTTCTGCTGCTATTTCAATTCCGATTATGATTTATAACAACCCCGTAACGTGTGGCGTGGATATGTCACCTGAGTTTATGCTGTCGATGATTGAGACGATTGACAATGCAACGATGATTAAAGAAAGTTCGGGCGATATTCAAAGAATGCGTTCGTTATATCGACTATCAAAAGGGTCGGTTCGTTTTTTTAATGGCTGTAATTATTTAGCGTTGGAGGCATTAAATGCCGGCGCGAAGGGTTGGAGCACCGCTGCACCCTGTTTGATTGATGATCTGCCCAAACAAGTCATTGATGCATTTAATCGTGGTGATGTGGATAAGGCAAAAATATTATTTGAGCGGCAGTTGCCGCTTTTAGAATTTATTGTGGCAGGTGGTTTGGCCTCGACAGTGAAAGCAGGGCTTGAAATAAATGGATTATCAGTAGGGTATGCTCGACGACCTTTAAAGCCGTTAACAAGCAATAAAATAAAGATATTAAAAGGCATTATAGAAACTATCAGAACAAGTGGTGGCAAGAAATGTGATTGAGAAAAATTTAACGGGAAAAATTCCCAAATAACTTCGTGATAGTATCCATTGTGTTCGTATGAATAACTATCATCATAATTAAAAATATAATAATAAAACATTTAAAAGAGAGAGATAAACATGGCAGATATGCAGCAGCTGCAGGCTTCACGAGATAAGGCCTTAGCACTAGAAAAAGTGGTTAATACGGTAGTCATTGGTCAGCAAAAAGCAATTAGACTTATTTTGATTGCTTTGCATTCACGAGGACATGTGTTGTTAGAAGGTGGTGTTGGTGTCGGTAAAACGACTTTGCTCCGCGCCTTTTCTAAAGCATTAGGTGGTTCTTTTGGCCGTATTGAAGGTAGTGTGGATTTGATGCCGAATGATTTGTTGTATAGCGCTTGGGTTGATGCAGAAGGTAAACCCGTTATTGATCCGGGTCCACTCATCACTCATGGTAAAGATACAGCGGTATTTTTCTTTAACGAAATTAACCGTGCGCGCCCACAAGTTCAATCGTTATTACTACGTGCAATGGCTGAGCGTAGTGCTGAAGCCTTTGGTAAAGAATACGTCTTCCCGCACATGGTTGTTTTTGCCGATCGTAACGGCGTTGAAAAAGATGAAACATTTGAATTAAGTGCCGCGGCACGAGATCGCTTCTTATTTGAAATTGGTATTGGTAACCCTGAAGCGTTAGATGATCGGAAATCGTTAATTTTTGATTCTAAATTCCATGATGTGGATGAATTATTAAGTGGTTTAACAGAGCCATTATTAGATTACACCGAACTCAATGCATTAGATAAAGAGGTTCAACAAGCTGTATTTGTTTCTCCTGAAATTGAAGATTACATTATTCGAATTTGGGATGCGACATGGAAACCTCAAGAATTCGGCATTGAAATTCCTGATGTATTTATGGAAGACCTTGTGGTTGCTGGTGCTAGTGTACGTGGTATGTCGGCGATGGTACGTGCGGCTAAAGTCTCAGCATGGTTAGAAGGCCGTGATCATGTACTGCCTGACGATGTTCACACTGTGTTATTTGCTACATTAACGCATCGGGTGTTCTTGTCTCCTATTTATGAAGGCCGCCGCGAACAAATTATGCCATTGTTTATTGCCGCTTTACGCGATCATATTGCTGCTCCTTAAAACTGAGTTTACGTTTGCGATGTAGTTTTCTGCCCAGCAGGAAATATGTTTCGTAAATCTCATTTTATTTAGATTATTTAGGGCTTAAATATGAGCGAAAATAAAAATAGGCAGGACGAATTTAGATATCGCTATCCACATAAAGTGTATGGCAGTCTTCCCGGTGTACATTATGGTAAATCGTTAGGAACAGGTGATAGCTTTGCTGGTTTTGCTAACTTGTTTGATTATCCTGATCCACGGCGTTTAGATTTGCGTGCGAGCATACGCGATAATATGTCCACGGGCCGTGAGGGTTACTTAGTGAGACGTTATCAACAACGTTCACCGATTAATTTGTGGTTATTGGCTGATCTATCAAAGTCAATGGCAATGTCTAATGTTGACCATGAACAATTAGCAAATTTAGCGCAATTAGTGGCTCATTCTGCTACATCTTATGGTGATAATTTTGGTATGGCTGGCTTTGATTCGGTTGTTCGTCATGATGTTCATGTGATGCCGACGCGTCAACGCAGTATCTCCCACATTGCAGCAGATATGATCCGTGATGCTGAGCCTGCTGCTGAGGCGGGGGTAGAGGGATTGATTCACGCAGCAAATATGATTACCAGTTCGAGTGCAATTGTTTTTTTAGCGTCAGATTTTTGCTGTGATATTGAAGAAGTCGATAGAACACTTCGTCAATTATCCCGTTATATTGTTGTACCGGTGGTGTGGAAACATGATGATGTTAATCATTTACCTTCTCATGCCGGTTGGACCGAAATGCGAGATTCTGAAACCGGCGAGCGGCGCAGTGTTTGGATGCGTCCAAGTATTAAAAAACGTTGGGAAGAAACAATGAATAGTCACTTTGAACAGTTAACAGAATGTTTTATGCGACACCGTGTAAGACCTTTGTTTACCGATGGCAATGTTACCGGTGAGCAGTTAACAAATTACTTTTTAGGCAGGAATTAATAATGAGAAATCGTTATATTAGTAGACTTATGATGGTGTTTATATTGAACTTGATGATCAATATAAGTTTCGCGGCAGAAGATGAACAAGAATATGTTGCACCCGAACCCATGCAATCAATGGAGCTTGTTGACACGCCAGTCAAAGAAACGCCTGAGATTATAGAATCTGTGGCATTACCTGCAAGAACAGATCGTGATCTAGGCTTATTGTTGGGAGATGAACTCAGTGTTTATGTAGATATATCTTCGTTAGAAGATTCATTGAATGAGACAAGCTTTCCTCAAGAAGATAAACGCTATGGTACGTGGTTATATTTAAAAAATATTGACTTAGATAAACAGCAATTGGTTTTTCATTATCAAGTAGTGAATGTACCAAAGAAAAATACAACGATAGCTACGCCTACGTTTGATATTAAACAAAATGATGGCAAATGGATCGCTGTCCCGGCTATTCCTATTACGATCGGTCCTACTTTAGCTGCAGATAAAAGTGTTGATAGCCTGATGCCAAAATCAGATATCAAACCGAGCCTTATTTCAACAGTAGATATTAAAAACAAGCTAAAGAAATATTCTATTATTGCTGCAATCTCATGGTTAATATTAGCGCTTTGGCACTTTGGTTGGAAACCGAAGAACCGCCAACCATTTTCACAAGCCGTACATGATTTGAGTCGGTTAAGATGGAAGCGTTCGGTCAGTGCTGACCAAGCTTCGCGCATATTACATACCGCGTTTAACCATACTGGTGATACGATTGTTGTCTATGGTGAGATTGATGCTCTATTAGAAAAACATTCATGGCTATCGCCTTTAAAAGATGAGATCAAAGCGTTTTATCAACAATCGGAACAACATTTCTTCGCTCGGCAAGCGGGACAAGAGCCAGATATCGAAATGATTAAAAAGTTAGCTAAAGCATGTCGTGCCAAGGAGATGCTGGCATGACATTGTTTGGTTTAGAATGGGCATTGCCTAGTATGCTTTTTATGCTGCCTTTAGTGTTATTACCTTGGTTTACTCATAATCAAGATAAAACGGTAGCATGGAGCCACTTTGTTCCTGAAGATCCCTTATCAAATATCATTGGCCTGTGTCTTAAAGCACTGGCTTCAATAGTGATTGCTAGTATTATCTTTTCACTTGCATCACCTTATGTTCCTGAGAAAAAAGTAGAAAGAGTGGGTAAAGGGGCTGAAGTGGTGATTTTAGTCGATCGTAGTCGAAGCATGGATGATCCATTTTCAACGCGTGGCAAAGCCTTAGCCGTAAATCGTACAGTGGGGAAAGGGGACAGTAAGCGGCGCATAGCAAAAAAATATTTATTAGAATTTGTTGATAAACGCCCTGACAATCGATTTGGTTTTGTATTATTCAGTGACAAGGCCTTGGATTTATTACCCTTAACGTATAACAAAAAATCAGTTATAGCTACCATTAATGCGAGTGCGCTAGGTAAAGGCCTTTCAGAAACGAATATTGCTAGAGCGATGATTAAAGCGGCAGAAATGTATAGTGCAGAAGATTATCATGGATCACGAACGGTATTATTAGTCTCTGATGGTGGACAAGAGTTTTCTGATGAAGATAGAGTGAAAATAGCTAAATTATATAAATTAGAAAACTTACGTCTTTATTGGATCTATATGCGATCGACGACGGGTTTGAGTATTGAAGAAGAAAGCGATGATGATTCATGGAAAAACACACCAGAAAAGAAATTACATAAATTCTTCAAAGAATTAGGTATTCCTTATCGTGTCTTTGAAATTGAATCAGTAAAAAGCTTTTCTGAAGCAATTGATACGATTGATGAACAACAAGATCAAACTTTAATTGTGGAAGAAATTATTCCACGTGAAAATAAATCAGAGCCGTTCTTTTGGCTTGCATTAATAACCATGTTGATATTGGTTTTAGCACAATTTTATACAGCATGGGGAGTGAGAAAAGCACATGATTAGTCGATTATACATAGCACATTGGGCCTTGGTTGCCGTGGCCGCCGTTAGTACCGTTGCGGCTGGGCAGTCAGCATGGCATCTTTCGCAAACGAATAAAATCAATACGTTCATTGAAAATCCAACAGAATCAGAACAAATCCCCGCACATAAAAAAGCATTATTTGCTAAGGCATATAGTGATGCGCAAACGGGTAATAATGAGCAAGCATTAAAACATTTAACAAGCACATTAGTTACCGATGATTTAGCACTTGAAGCCGCTAGTTTCTATAATAGAGGTAATATTCATTTGCGTGAAGTATTGGCTTTGCCGCCTGAAAATACTGGCCGAATTGCATTGGTTGGCTTAGCCAAGCAAGATTATCGCAATGCCTTATTAATTGACTCTTCTCTATGGAATGCACGTTATAACTTAGAATATGCATTGCTGATGGTGCCGGAGGAAGCAAATCCACTTAGTGATCAGGAGCACGCTGGTGGGCATGCGACAGTTATTGTAAAGGTGGTGGGGTTTAGGGTTGATTTACCATGAAGCTATCTTACCAATCACGTATTACCGCCTCAGCATTTTTAATGTTAGCTATCTGCATTATAATTCTGTTGGCATTAGTCTTTCCACGCACAGATCGTACTGTAAAAGTGATGGACTTATTGTTTGTTATTGATATTACTCAAAGCATGGATGTGGTCGATGTTGAATTAGATGGAGAAAAGGTCAGCCGTTTGACATGGGCACTGGATTACACCAAAAAAACATTGCAAAAGATGCCCTGCGGCTCACATGTTGGCTTAGCTGCATTTAGTGAATCTCGCAGTTTGATTTTAATCAATCCGGTTGAATTATGTTCAAGTTATAACGATTTAACACAAATGCTCTCAAAGATACACGGTTCAATGGCTTGGGCATTATCGAGTGAGGTATCCAAAGCTGCATTTGGCGCCATTGAGCAGGCTAAACTAATGAATCCAAGCCCCGATGTTGTGTTTATTACTGATGGCCATGAAGCACCACCGTTAAATGATGAATTATATCCAAAATATAAGAAAAAGTTTGAAGGCGTAACAGGCGTGTTTGTTGGGGTAGGAAGCGATGAACTATTGCCCATTCCTAAGCACAAATTTGATGGCACCCCAGATGGTTTTTGGCAACAAGATGAAGTCTTACATGAGGATGTTTACGCTTCGCTTAGAAGTGAGTCAGAAGAATTACGAAATTCAAGACCAAGAAATGAACACTTATCATCACAGAAAAAAACGCATATCGAAGGTTTAGCAAAGATGCTTAAATTTGATACTGTTTCATCTCCGAATAGTACAAAAGTTATTATTAATGCATTGGAGAATAAAGTTGATACACGTAATGAAGTGGTGAATTACAGTTGGGCGCCTTGGTTTGCCTCATTAGCTTTATTCTTATTGGTTTTGCTTTACTTACCTTTTAGACTTATTCGAGACTAAAATTAGTGATTGTCACGGGTATACAATATTCATATGGTTGAGATGATCTCAAACGATAACGTTAATTAACGTATCCATAACCCTCCTCATTATTAGCTTAGACATATTAAATTGAAATGCCCTAGGTTTTAAGAAAAACTACCGGTAGAATGATTACAAGGTATTTGTAAAATAGAGTAATATCTAGTGATAACTGAGAAATAATTTTAAAGAGTGGGTGATGCTTACCGTTTCAATAGCTAAACAGATATGTCAGCTGGTCGTAAATGGCGAGATACTATTTGAAGCACCAATTTCATCTGCACTCAATGGAATTGGCCAGCAGAAGAACAGCGGGTGCACGCCATTAGGTTTACATGAAATTCGTGTTTGTATTGGCGCGAACCAGCCTGAGAACACAGTTTTTATTGGTCGCAGACCTACGGGTGAAATATATACACCTGAACTTGGGCTACAGTTTCCTGAGCGTGATTGGGTGTTAACGCGAATTTTATGGCTCAGTGGGCTTGAATTGGGTAAGAACCGATTAGGAAATGTTGATACAATGCAACGTTATATATACATCCATGGTTGCCCGGATAGTTTGCCGATGGGTAAAGCCTTATCTCATGGATGTATTCGTATGCATAATAAGGATTTACTGACTTTGTTTGAACTGGTTAAACTCGGAACCAAAGTTATGATCCACGAGTAGAGAATTCCATATGACATTAGGCCCCTTAATGGTCGATATTGTTGGCTTAGAATTAAGTGAAGAAGAGCGCGATATTCTGCAACACCCTCTAGTGGGCGGCATTATTTTATTCAGCCGAAACTATGAATCACCAGAACAAGTTAAAGCATTAATTGACAACATTAGAAGCCTACGTGATCCACATTTATTAATTTCTGTTGATCATGAAGGTGGGCGAGTGCAACGTTTTCGCACAGGGTTTACGCGTCTTCCAGCTATTGGTGACATCGGAAAACACTATAAACAGCACCCGAAACAAACACTAAAAAACACAGAAATTGCGGCTTGGTTAATGGCCTCGGAGTTACGTGCTATTGGCGTTGATTTTAGTTTTGCTCCCGTTCTTGATTTGGATTATGGCGTAAGTGAAATTATAGGTGATCGCTCGTTTCATCGTGATCCGGAAGCTGTGGCATCAATGGCCTACGCGTATATTCAGGGTATGAAGCGGGCGTGGATGCCAGCCGTTGGCAAGCATTTCCCCGGGCATGGCGCGGTGGAGATAGATTCACACTTGGGTTTGCCTGTGGATACACGGCATTTTGAAGATATGCTGCAGGCCGATATGTTGCCGTTTAGTCGTTTATGCAAAACTGAGCTGGCGGGCATAATGCCAGCACATATTATTTATGAGCAATGTGATAGTTTACCTGCGGGTTTTTCACCTTTTTGGATTAAAGAAATTCTACGTGATCGCTTTGGTTTTCAAGGTGCTATTTTAAGTGATGATTTGAGTATGGAGGGTGCGGCGGTGATGGGCGATAGTCTAGCTCGAGCCGAAGCGGCATTAGCAGCGGGTTGTGACATGGTCTTAGTGTGCAATAAACCGGAGAGTGTGGTGCAGGTTATTGATGGTTTAAAAATGGAAGATGATCCACTTCGACACATGCGATTAATTCGCTTGCATGGACGACACGGTATGCAACGAGATGAATTATTTGCTACGCAAGAATGGAAACAGGCCGCTCAAATAATAAGCAAATATCTGCCAGATTCTGAATTGGAGTTTAAGCTAACATGAAACAGATTTTAGCTATTTTTCTTTTAGTGATTAGCGCTATTGTGGGTTCGACTTTATCTTATGCAGATAATGTTGAGGGGCAAAGCTTAGCTGCTACAACACTAGAGCAACAAATTCCCCATGCCTTGAGTAATCCTCGCGAAACAATGGATACCTTCATTACAGCTATGAGAGCAGTAGCAGAAGGGAAAAAAGAGCAATTAAAGAAAGCGGCATCAACGTTAGATTTATCAGATGTTAATAAATTAATCCGCAAGGAAAAAGGGTATGAATTAGCCAAAACACTCTACTCGGTGATTGAACGAAGTAAAAAAGTAAAAATATCCTCAATTCCTGTCGCGCCAAAGAAAGATAAATATGTGTTTGGACATTATTCACAAGGCGAAGTAGAAATTGTTAAGCAGTTGGATGGTCGATGGTTATTTAGCAATGAAACTATTGCCGCACTGCCAGCTATACTTGAAGGTTTATTAGATGTCCCTGCAAAACAGGGCACTATAAATCCTCAGCAGAAAGTGCCTTTTCATATTCAATTGCGTGCAAAAGTGCCTGAAGTATTGAAAGGCGGTTTTTTATTGGAATATTGGCAGTGGCTGGCTATGTTCTTTGTGGTCGTTCTTGGCTCAATTGCCGATAAGGTAGTTGCTTGGTTATTAGCAAAAAATGTTCAGCGTTGGAAAGGCAGACACAAAGGATTTCAACGTCTTGATAACGATGTGTTAAGACCACTTGGATTGATGGCTATGGCATTGATCTGGTGGGTCGGTTTAGGACAGCTTGGTTTGCCCGATACGGCATTGGTTATTTTATCCATTGCAGTCAAGTTATTGGTTAGCTTGTCGGGTGTATGGAGTGCTTATCGCCTAGTTGATGTTTTATATGCCTTATTAATGAACAAAGCGCGAGGTACGGCAAATCGCTTTGATGATTTATTAGTGCCCATGATCAGCAAAAGCCTTAAAGTTTTTGTAACTGTTATTGGCATTATTTTTGTTGCAGATAATCTAAATGTCGATGTGACAAGTCTTTTAGCGGGTTTAGGCTTGGGTGGTTTAGCATTTGCACTGGCTGCAAAAGACTTATTAGGTAACTTTTTTGGTTCAGTCACAGTATTGCTTGATCGCCCCTTTCATATAGGTGATTGGATTGTGGTCGGTGATGTTGAGGGGGCAGTAGAAACCGTTGGTTTTAGAACAACTCGTATACGAACATTTTATAATTCTGTTATTACCTTGCCTAACTCTGTGCTCACCAATACTAAAATAGATAATATGGGGGCGAGACGATATCGCCGCATGAAAACAATGCTGGGTTTGACGTATGCAACGCCACCCGAAAAAATTGAGGCATTTTGCGAAGGTATACGCACCTTAATTCAATTACATCCTTATATGCGCAAAGATTATTATCAAGTGTATTTTAATCAATACAGTGCTGCATCATTAGACATCTTGATCTATGTTTTTTGGCAAACACCTGATTGGAACACTGAATTGCGAGAACGTCATCGTTTTTTATTAGATATATTGCGTCTAGCAAAACAGATTGATGTTGAGTTTGCTTATCCAACTCAAACAATATATTTAAAAAAAGACGATGAATCTGCGGCAACAGCACAAGATTTTGATGCTGCCATGACACAAGAAAATGCCTTTGCTATGGGTAGAACACAGGCAGAAAAAATTGTTGACTCCACCTTAGGTTTAGGCGTAAAACCCGATCCTGTTGTTTTCCCTAAAGTTAAATAAAAGCCTCAATGTCAGCACAATTTGTTCACCTTCATTTACACACAGATTATTCCTTAGTTGATGGTTTAGTACGCATTAAGCCTTTATTCAAGGCACTTGTTGAAAAAGGAATGCCAGCGATAGCTGTAACCGATCAGCATAATCTATTTGCTGCGGTTAAGGTTTACACTGCGGCACAACAAGCCGGCATAAAGCCAATTTTAGCGGCCGATTTACGTTTACGCGATCCCAACGATAGTAAAAGAAATAGCCGTTTTGTTCTACTTTGTCAGAACCAACAAGGCTATTTAAATTTATCTCGATTACTATCGCAAGCTTATATTGAAGGACAGCATTTAGGTGTGCCCATGCTTGATTTGGAGTGGTTAGAAGGCCAAACAGATGGGTTAATTTGTCTTGCTGGAGGGCGAGAGGGCTTGTTAGGTAAAGTGCTGTTAAATAATCAAAAAGAAGAAATGGAAGCTATTGTTCAATATTGGACAAAGCTATTTCCAGATCGGTTTTATCTTGAGTTGATTCGTACAGGTCGTGAGGATGAAGAACGCTATATTCAGGCGGCACTAGATTTGGCAGAAAGTCATCATTTACCTGTTGTTGCTACTAATGATGTGCGTTTTATTGAAAAAGATCATTTTGAAGCACATGAAGCAAAAGTGTGTATAAGTGATGGACGATTATTAGATGACCCTCGTCGTCCTCGAAATTATTCAGAACAGCAATATCTACGCTCTCCACAAGAAATGATGGAATTATTCAGTGATATTCCAGAAGCGATTGAAAATACCCTTGAAATAGCTAAGCGCTGTAATGCTGAATTAACACTGGGTGAGCATTATTTGCCTGACTTCCCGGTGCCTGAAGGCATGACGATTGGTGAATTCTTTAGCCAAGAGTCCTATGAAGGTTTAGAAGAGCGATTACCTATCTTGTTTCCTGAGCCCGAGGTGCTTGAGCAGAACCGAAAAAAATACCAAGAACGCTTACAAATCGAACTAGATGTTATCAATGAAATGGGCTTTCCGGGCTATTTCTTGATCGTTGCCGACTTTATAAAATGGTCAAAAAATAATGAAGTGCCCGTAGGGCCTGGTCGTGGTTCTGGTGCGGGTTCATTGGTGGCGTATGCCTTAAAAATTACCGACATCGATCCCTTGCAATATGATTTGTTATTTGAACGATTCTTAAACCCTGAACGGGTCTCATTGCCAGATTTTGATATCGACTTTTGCATGGAAGGGCGTGATCGGGTAATCGAATATGTATCGCAACATTATGGTCGTGACCATGTTTCTCAAATTATCACTTACGGCACAATGGCTGCAAAGGCGGTATTGCGAGATGTCGGTCGGGTGCTGGGTTATCCTTATGGTCTAGTTGATGGCTTAGCTAAATTAGTGCCCTTTGAAATAAAAATGACCTTAACAAAAGCCTTAAAAGATGAGCCTTTATTACAAGAGCGCTATGACAAAGAAGAGGATGTTAAAACGCTGATAGATCTGGCTTTGCAATTAGAAGGTTTAACGCGAAATGTAGGTAAACATGCTGGCGGCGTTGTAATAGCACCTAAAGCATTAACAGAATATACCCCTATTTATTGTGAGCAAAACGGTGCCAGTTTAGTCTCACAATATGATAAAGATGATGTGGAGAATGTTGGGCTAGTTAAATTTGACTTTTTAGGTCTGAAAACGCTAACGGTTATCGATTGGGCTGTGAAAAATGTTAAAGCTATGCTGCCACCAGAAGAAGCGGCTAAAATCAATATTGATAATCTACCATTAGATGACAAGCCAACGTATGACTTATTAAAACGGGCGGAAACGACAGCGGTATTCCAACTTGAGTCACGCGGAATGAAAGATCTAATTAAACGCCTACAGCCTGATACCTTTGAAGATATTGTTGCTTTAGTGGCTTTGTTCCGTCCCGGGCCATTGCAATCAGGCATGGTCGATGATTTTGTGAATCGTAAACACGGCCGTGCCAAAGTAGATTATCCACATCCCGATTTAGAGCCAGTATTAAAACCGACGTATGGTGTAATAGTTTATCAAGAACAAGTAATGCAAATTGCCCAGGTTCTGGCGGGATATAGCTTAGGTGGCGCCGATATGTTACGCCGCGCCATGGGTAAGAAAAAAGCAGAAGAAATGGCTAAGCAACGAGAGTTGTTTTTAGAAGGTGCTTTAAACCGACAAATTGATGAAAAGGTAGCTGGTCCAATCTTCGATTTAATGGAAAAATTTGCTGAGTATGGTTTTAATAAGTCACATTCAGCCGCTTATGCTTTAGTTGCGTATCAAACTGCGTGGTTAAAAGCACATTATCCAGCCGCATTTATGGCCGCCGTATTGTCTGCTGATATGGATAATACTGACAAAATTGTAGGTTTAATTGATGATTGTCGCGATCTTGGTTTAGCTGTGCTTCCCCCAGATGTTAATAGTAGCAAAATTCAGTTTACCGCTGCAGATGAAAAATCGATTCGCTATGGTTTAGGAGCAATTAAAGGTGTTGGTGAAGCAGCATTGGCAGGCATTGTTGCTGAACGAGAGCAAAGTAAAGCTTTTACTAATTTATATGATTTTTGTCAGCGTGTTGATATGAAAAAAATCAATCGCCGGGTGATGGATTCTCTTGTTAAAGCAGGTGCTATGGACTCATTAGGTGGGCATCGAGCAAGCTTAGAAGCGAGTCTATCAAAAGCATTGCAAATAGCAGAACAGCATCGCGACAACAGTGATAGTGGTCAAAATGATATGTTTGGCCTGACTTCAGTTGATCACGCAGATGAAGTGGATGAGCCACTGATTGACATTGAACCGTGGACTGAAGAACAATTATTATCGGCAGAAAAAGAAACGCTGGGCTTGTATTTGAGCGGCCATCCTATTGATCGGTATATCGATGAATTATCATTGTTTATCCCCAAAAAAATTAGCGAATTAGATGCACCAGAATCGAAAGGCTATAAACGAAATGAAAAACCAGTTATTACAGCAGGATTAATTGTTGCCATTCGTACCATGAAAGGACGAAATGGCGGTAGAATGGCTTTTATTACACTTGATGATCAAACAGCACGGCTAGAAGTACGCGTTTTTGCTGAAGTGTATGAACAATATCAAGATCAGTTGCAGCCAGACAAGCTAGTGGTTATTCAAGGTAAAATTGGTCAAGATAATTTTACGGGTGGATTAGCAGCAACAGCTGAAACGGTCTATGATATAACGCGTGCACGAGAGATGTGTGGTAAAGCATTGATGATTACCTTAGATAATAAAGCGGAAATAGCTGATGTTGTTGCACCGATACAAACAGTTTTAACGCCTTGCCGAGATGGCCTGACGACAATTGAACTAGAATACATCAATAATGAAGCACGAACTTTAATTCGTTTAGGTGATGATTGGAAAATATCACCGACAGATAATTTAATGGTAGATTTATTAAAGTTACCATTAGTAAATGCCGTTAAAATGAAGTATGGAACGGCGGGATAGAATGTGCGAAATAGGCATGGACGTCTAAATATAATTGAGGATAGAAGTTTGGATATAACACCCTATTTAAGAATCATGGCCGATAAAGGCGCATCGGATTTATTTTTCTGTACAGCGGCACGAGCTCATCTTAAAATTGACGGGCAAATTGTTGCTCTTGGAGACAAAGTATTGCCACCTGGTGTTGTTGAAGAAATTGCCTTTTCTACCATGAATCAATCGCAGATAGATGAGTTTGAGCAGACAATGGAGATGAACTTCGCTATTTCTCTGTTTGATGTTGGGCGCTTTCGAGTGAATATCTTTCGTCAAAGAGGCGAGGTCTCAATTGTTGTTCGCTATATTCAGATGCATATACCACTCTTTGAAGAAATGACCTTACCACCCATTTTAGGCGATTTAATCATGGAAAAACGTGGTTTAATCTTAGTTGTGGGGTCAACAGGATCGGGTAAATCAACATCGCTAGCCGCAATGATCGGCCATCGAAACCGTAATTCTACCTCACATATTTTAACGATAGAAGATCCCTTAGAATTTGTGCATCACCACGATCAGTCTGTTGTTCAGCAGCGTGAAGTCGGTATTGATACCTTGTCTTACCATAATGCGTTAATCAATGCGCTGCGTGAAGCGCCTGACGTTATTATGATTGGCGAAATTAGAGATATGGAGACAATGAAGCATGCGATTAATTATGCCGAAACAGGTCATTTATGCCTAGCAACCTTGCACGCGAATAATGCAAACCAAGCGATAGATAGGATCTTAAATTTCTTCCCAGAAGCGGCACATCGACAAATATTAATGGATTTATCGATGAACCTAAAATCAATTGTGTCTCAAAGATTGCTAGTGGATATTGAAAATAAGCAAGTACCTGCAGTTGAAGTGCTAATTAACACGCCTTATATTTCCGAGCTTATTATGAAAGGTAATATTGGTGATATTAAGGATGCAATGAAAGATAGCACTGAAAGTGGCATGATAACATTTGATGAGGCGTTACTAGTGTTGCACCGAGAAGGGCGAATATCTTTAGAAGAGGCTGTTCATAACGCGGACTCTAAAAATGATTTAAGCCTAGCCATACGGATGGGAACCGATCATGTTCAGAAGGATGATTCGGAGTCAACAGAATTGATATTAGGATAAACAACAACTGGAAAGAGAATATTTAAGAGATTTACCAAGTCATTTGACTATGGGTGTATAATCTCTTTTATAATTGAATCCAAGGGTTAGCAATGCAATTAAACTTTCTAGATTATGAACAGCCGATTGCGGAATTAGAAGCAAAGATTGATGAATTACGCCATATGAGTGGCGAAACAGAGCTCAATATCACTGAAGAAATTCAGAAGTTACAAGAGAAAAGTAAAGAGCTAACACGCTCTATATTTTCATCGCTAACACCATGGCAAACGACCCAAATGGCGCGTCACCCGCAACGCCCGTATACCTTGGATTATATTCATCGCATCATTACAGATTTTGAAGAGCTACATGGCGATCGTACTTATGCCGATGATGCCGCCTTAATAACGGGTATTGGCCGATTAAATGGTCGTAGTGTGATGGTGATTGGACATCAAAAAGGTCGTGATACAAAAGAAAAAGTAGCGCGAAACTTTGGTATGCCACGTCCTGAAGGCTATCGTAAAGCATTACGAATTATGAAAATGGCCGAACGTTTTGGTTTGCCGGTGATTACGTTCATTGATACGCCAGGCGCTTACCCAGGTATTGGTGCCGAGGAGCGCGGCCAAAGTGAAGCCATTGCTCGCAATTTATTTGAAATGGCACAACTAAAAACGCCAATTATCAGCACAGTAATTGGTGAAGGTGGTTCTGGTGGTGCATTAGCAGTTGGCGTGGCAGATCACGTAATGATGTTGCAATACAGTATTTACTCCGTTATTTCCCCAGAAGGTTGTGCCTCTATTCTGTGGAAAAGTGCAGACAAAGCACCTGATGCAGCAGAAACATTAGGGGTAACATCAACCCGATTAACAGAGCTAGAATTGGTTGACCAAGTGATTGACGAACCTTTAGGCGGCGCACATCGTGATATTGATGAAATGGCAACACGCGTAGCCAATGCCATTGATGAAAAACTAACACAGTTAGCAGCATTGCCGATTGAAACATTGCTTGAACAACGTCAGCAAAAACTCTTTAATTACGGTGTTTTTGAAGAATAAGTTTGTGTGAAAAATACGCTGTTTAATGCTTCAATTGAAAAGCTTGTCTCTCAAACCAAAAAACAGATCTGGGTTGCCTATAGCGGTGGCATTGATTCTCATGTGTTACTACATCTATTAGCGACATCCGAACAAGCTAAATTAAGGCCTATTCAGGCCATTCATATCGACCATGGCCTTAACCCAGAATCAGTAAAGTGGGCGCAACATTGTGCCTTGGTGTCTGCTGAGCTGGCTGTTGAATTAACCATTGCTAAAGTGAATGTAGCCGACATTGATAAACTAGGCTTAGAAGCCGCAGCTAGAGCAGCAAGATATAATGCTTTTGAGCAACATCTAAGCGAAAACGATTTATTATTAACGGCGCAACACCAACAAGATCAAGCGGAAACCCTGTTATTGCAATTATTTCGCGGTGCAGGGCCTAAAGGTTTAGCCTCAATGGCCAGTCAGTTTCAGCTGGGTGAAGCCACCGTTCTTCGACCACTTATTAGTGTAAAACAGAGCGATATTCTCGCTTACGCCGAACAACACAAATTAGAATGGATTGAAGATCCCAGTAATATTGAAACGCGATGGAATCGTAATTATATTCGTCATAATGTACTGCCAGAAATTGAAAAACGTTGGCCAAGTGCGGCTAAAACGATCAGTCGAAGCGCTGAAAATTGTGCTGAAGCTAACGAGTTATTAACTGAACTTGCCCAACACGATTTAAAAGTTGTACTTGAGGATGATTTATCAGATTATTTATCTATTCCCAAGCTATTAGCTTTATCGCCTGCCCGAGCCCGCAATCTAATTCGCCATTTTATTGAGTTAAAAGAACTAAGTTTACCTTCATCAGCAGTATTACAAGGCATTATTGATGAAGTCTGTTTAGCAAAACAAGATAGCGTACCAATGCTGTCTTATGCCGATGTCGAGATTAGACGTTTTCAAGAAAAGCTTTATTTTATGTCGCCTTTAGCTGAACACGATGTTCATCAAATTATAAAATGTACAAATACTGATGACTTGAAAATTAATGATCACCTCACATTAAGCTGGCAACAGACGGAGGGGCAAGGTTTAAAAGAAGAACTTATCACTGCAGGACTCACCATTCGTTTTCGGCAAGGTGGAGAACAGATTCAGTTAGACAATCAAGTACATCACAAAACCCTAAAACACTTATTTCAAGAGTGGCAAGTCCCGCCATGGCAACGTGATCGCATTCCATTGATTTTTAGTGATGATAATCTGGTAGCTGTTGTCGGCTTTGCTATTGCAAAGGATGCTAGCATAGCTGTTGGTAAACAGGGTTATACCCCTATAACAGAGCTGTTAAAAAGTTTTTAAAAGCACCTTTTGGCTTGACGCATACTTTAAAAGACCTATAATTGACACTCTTAATAGCTCATGAGGGTGGTATGAGTACACATCAAATTTATGCGGATATAAGCGCGGGCATCTCCGAACTAAAGAAAAACCCCATGTCGGTAGTCGCTCAAGGAGAAGGGTTTCCCGTCGCGATACTTAATCGAAATGAACCTGTTTTTTATGCCGTTCCTGCTGAGGCATATGAACGTTTAATGGATAAACTCGAAGATGTTGAGCTTGCTGAAATTGTTAGGCAAAGAGCAAACGAGCCATTAATTGAAGTCTCCATTGATGATCTATAAATTGGCTTTTCTCAAATCAGCAAAAAAGGAATGGGATGCACTTGATCAACCGTTAAAGAAACAGTTTAAAAAAAAGCTACTTGAACGGCTTGAAAATCCCCGAATTAAAAGCGCAAGATTAAACGGGATGAAAGACTGCTACAAAATTAAATTACGTGGCATAGGTTATCGGCTCGTTTATCAAGTTATTGACGAAAAATTAATAATATCAGTCGTAGTTGTCGGCAAGCGTGAGAGAAACAAGGCATACAAAACTGCTATTAAGCGGATATAGAGAGAATCAAGTTAGTTTTCATTAATCAATTGAGCGAGTATCATGTTATTTGGCGTTTATTTAAAATAGATTTTCATTGAGTGAAAATGGCATTTCCGTTAAAATGTCTAGCCGACTAGAGTGCAACCATTCCGGATGCACCATACATTTGAATTCTCCGAAATATGACTAAATTTATCTTTGTCACTGGTGGCGTTGTTTCTTCTTTGGGTAAGGGGATTGCTGCGGCTTCATTAGCGGCTATTCTTGAGGCACGCGGCTTGAAAGTGACCTTAGTGAAACTTGACCCTTATATTAACGTTGATCCCGGCACGATGAGCCCTTTACAACACGGTGAAGTGTTTGTAACTGACGATGGTGCGGAAACAGACTTAGATCTCGGTCATTATGAACGCTTTATTGATAGCAAAATGACAAAGCAGAATAATCACACAACGGGGCAAATTTATGAGAATGTTATTCGTAAAGAGCGCCGCGGCGAATATTTAGGCAATACCGTTCAAGTTATTCCGCATATTACAGATGAAATTAAACGCTGTATTTATGAAGGCGCAGGTGATGCTGATGTTGCTTTAATTGAAATTGGCGGCACGGTAGGTGATATTGAATCATTACCTTTTCTTGAAACTATACGTCAAATGGGCACGCTGTTAGGCCGTGAACAAGCCTGTTTTATTCATTTAACACTGGTTCCATATATTCCATCTGCCGGTGAAATTAAAACAAAACCGACACAGCATTCAGTGAAAGAGCTTCGCACGATTGGTATTCAGCCTGATATTTTATTATGTCGAATGGATCGCCCGTTGCCTGATTCTGAGCGCCGCAAAATTTCTTTATTTACCAATGTTCCTGAAAAATCCGTTATTTCTGCTGTGGATGTTGATAGCATTTATAAAATCCCGATGGATTTACACAAACAAGGCTTAGATGAAATTGTTGTGCAACAATTAGGCTTAAATGTGAAACCCGCAGATTTATCTGAATGGCAACATGTGGCCGATAATTTGAACAATCCATTGGGTGAAGTGAATGTCGCCATGGTGGGTAAATATATGGATCTGACAGAGGCTTATAAGTCATTATCAGAATCCTTAATTCACGCTGGCATTCAAACGCAAACTAAAGTCAATGTTCACTATATTGATTCTGAAGATATCGAGAAACAAGGCCCCGCGATCATTGCGGGCATGGATGCGATTTTAATTCCGGGTGGTTTTGGTAAACGCGGTGTTGAAGGCATGATCCAAACAGCCCAGTTTGCACGTGAAAATAAAATACCTTATTTAGGTATTTGTTTGGGTATGCAAGTGGCCGTGATTGAATATGCTCGTAATAAAGCTGGTTTAGAAAACGCCTTTAGTACCGAGTTTGATCTTGAAACACCGCATCCTGTTATCGGTTTAATTACTGAATGGCAAAAAGAAGATGGTAGCGTAGAACAGCGTGATCATGATTCTGATTTAGGCGGCACCATGCGATTGGGTGCTTATGTTTGTAAATTAGAGTCAGGTAGTTTGGCCGAGAAGATTTATGGTGCATCAGAAGTTGTTGAGCGCCACCGTCATCGCTATGAGTTTAATAATAACTACAAACAAACTTTAGAAGATGCAGGTCTGCGCTTCTCAGGACTATCAGAAGATCAAAACTTAGTCGAAATGATTGAGATACCTGAACACCCATGGTTTGTGGCATTGCAATCTCATCCAGAATTCAAGTCAACGCCGCGACATGGGCATCCCTTATTTGAAGGGTTTATTAATGCGGCAAAACAACAGCGGGGAGAAAAATAATGGACCTATGTGGTAAAGAAGTCGGTGGAAAACAGCCATTATTTTTAATTGCAGGCACTTGCGTTGTTGAAAGCGAACAAATGACTATGGATGTCGCAGGTAAACTAAAAGAAGTCACTGATCGTTTAGGCATTCATTTCATCTATAAATCTTCATTTGATAAAGCAAATAGAACATCGGTCAACAGTTACCGTGGCCCGGGTATTGAAAAAGGCTTAGCGATTTTAGAAGCCGTAAAAAAAGAATATGGTGTTCCCGTTATCACCGATGTACATGAATATTCACCGCTTGAAGAAGTGGCAAGTGTGGTCGATGTATTACAGACACCAGCATTTTTATGTCGTCAAACCAGTTTTATCGTCAATGTATGTAGCCAAGGTTTACCGGTGAATATCAAAAAAGGTCAGTTCTTAGCACCTTGGGATATGGAGCATGTTGCTGAAAAAGCAAAATCAACCGGCAATAATCAAATTATGTTGTGTGATCGCGGCACATCATTTGGTTATAACACCTTAATATCTGATATGCGTGGCTTGCCTCAAATGCGCGCTATGGATTGCCCCGTTGTATTTGATGCAACACATTCTGTACAACAACCAGGCGGAATGGGCGGTTCATCAGGTGGTCAACGTGAGTTTGTTCCGGTGTTAGCACGTGCAGCGGTCGCTGTGGGTGTGGCAGGTGTCTTTATGGAAACGCATCCAGAACCCGACAAAGCATTAAGTGATGGCGCTAATTCATGGCCGTTACATCGCATGGAAGAATTGCTTGAAACATTAGTCGCAATTGATAGAACTGTGAAGAAGCAAGATTTTATTGAAGACTCATTAATTCAAAACGGATAATTAACATGAATAAACAAAACCAAAGCGGACTTTTTTTCTTAGGTTTATTTGTTGCAGCTGGTTTGGCAATAGCAGGTTATTTTGTTGGCCAAACACTCTATAACGCTAAAGTTGCGATTAATACCGCTGAGGCAAAAGGCCTAGCAGAGCGACGCGTAATGGCAGATCACGTTGATTGGATGCTGACGTTTTCTTTATCAGGTACTAGTCGAGAACAGTTACCGAAGCTTTATAAACAAGCGGAACAACAACAAAAAATTATTGTTGAATTATTAAAAGAAAATGGCTTTGATGATTCAGAAGTTGATGTCGGTGTTTTGGATTATAACGTTTATCAATATCGTGATAATCAGCAACGAGTAGTGGATGAAGAGCATACGCTTAACGGTGTGATTAGTGTAAGCACAAACCAAGTGGATAAAATAAAACAAGCTCGCACAAATATGAGCACATTGCTTGCACAAGGTATCAATATTGAAAATAATCCACCGAGCTATCGATTCACCAAATTAAACGAGATTAAGCCAGATATGTTGCGCGAAGCAACTAAAAATGCGCGTCTAGCTGCCAATGAGTTTGCCAGCAATGCAGGTGTAAAAGTCGGCGGTATACGCAGTGCACGCCAAGGTAGTTTTTATGTGCGTGATGCGGGTGAAGAATATGGTGATACCAATAAAATTGAAAAAGATGTGCGGGTGGTAACAACAATTACGTTTTACCTAACCGAATAAAAATTAGCTATATACCCGTGACCATTCAATCTGCAGAATTCAGCATGAGAAGAAGCCATACTGTTCTAGGCATAAAGTCGCAGAATTAGTCATTCTAATTTAAGACTTTATAACGACGAAGAGTGTGGCTTATTCTCTTGCCCTGTGGGAGATTAGCACAAGCGCCAGTGCCGCGTTACAATGTTTGACAAGGACGGGTCATTGCCTTCACATTGCGCCTTACTCTGACGCTTGTGCTAAACTCTGAAATCTACAGATTGAATGGTCACGGGTATATATTCTCGTTTCAATTTACATAAAAAACTTTGTCACTCCGGTATGTTTTAAGCCGGAGTATTGCTAATAATCAGATTCCGTCTATAAGCCTGTCGGAATGACGGTTTTGAAAATTGTAAATGGAATGATAACTTTGTTTTGGAGAAAAGATTGAGCAAAATTAGTAAAGTTCTAGGTCGAGAGATTCTTGATTCACGTGGTAACCCAACGGTCGAAGCCGATGTGATTTTAGAAAGTGGTGTGATGGGGCGGGCAGCCGTACCTTCAGGCGCATCGACAGGGCAGCGTGAAGCCGTTGAATTACGCGATGGCGATCAGTCTCGTTACTTAGGTAAAGGTGTTTTAAAAGCCGTTGCGGCTGTTAACGGCGAATTAAGCGAAGCTGTTATTGGCATGGACGTAACGCAGCAACAAGTTATTGATCAGAAATTAATTGCGGTTGATGGAACAGATAACAAGGCGCGTCTTGGCGCAAATGCTTTACTAGCCGTGTCTATGGCGGTAGCACGCGCAGCAGCTAATGAAGCTGGATTGCCATTATATCGTTACCTAGGTGGTGATAGCGCTAGTGTAATGCCTGTGCCGATGATGAATATTATTAACGGCGGCTCTCATGCTGATAATAGTGTCGATTTTCAAGAATTTATGATTGTTCCTGTTGGGGCTTCTAGCATTACTGAGGTCATACGTTATGGCGCAGAAGTGTTTCATGCTTTGAAGAAAGTATTAAGCGAGCGAGGCTTAAGTACTGCCGTAGGCGATGAAGGTGGTTTTGCACCTGACTTAGCTTCAAATGAAGCGGCAATTGAAGTGATTCTTGAAGCGATTGCAAATGCGGGTTATGAAGCAGGCAAAGATATTATGCTAGCAATGGACACCGCTAGCTCTGAATTTTATAAAGATGGTCACTATGTATTGGCTTCTGAAAACCGGACATTATCATCTGCTGAAATGGTTGATTTATTTGCTTCATGGGTCGATAAATATCCGATTATCAGCATTGAAGATGGAATGGATGAAAACGATTGGGATGGTTGGGAATTATTAACACAACGTATAGGCGATCGTGTTCAATTAGTGGGTGATGATTTATTTGTTACTAATACAACTATTTTAGAACAGGGCATAGCTAAAGGTGTAGCGAACTCAATTTTAATTAAAGTCAATCAAATTGGTACGCTAACAGAAACGTTAGCGGCAATTGATATGGCCAAGAAAGCGGGTTATACGGCAGTTGTTTCACATCGAAGTGGTGAAACAGAAGATACATTTATTGCTGATCTTGCTGTTGCAACAGGTGTTGGACAAATTAAAACGGGCTCGCTATCTCGTTCTGATCGTATTTCAAAATATAACCAATTAATTCGTATCGAAGCAGAATTAGGCGATGCTGCAGTGTACCCTGGAATCAAAGCCTTCGCTTAAGCTGATATTATGAAAGCGACAATGATTTTACTTACGGTATTATTGCTATTGCTACAATACCGACTATGGTTTAGTCATGATGGTTTGCCAGCTGTTTTGCACTTGAAACAAGATGTTGAAATTCAGCGTCAAGACAATGAAAAACTAAAAGAACGCAATCAAGTATTAACAGCTGAAGTCAAAGATTTAAAAAGTGGCCTTGATGCGGTTGAAGAGCGCGCACGAAGTGAGTTGGGCATGATAAAAGAAGGTGAAACATTCTTTCAAATTATAGAAGAAGAAACAGCGAATGAATAATCCTGCCGTATGGGCGATTGTACCTGCCGCTGGTATAGGTTCTCGCATGCAAGCTGATCGCCCCAAGCAATATCTTGAGCTTGAGGGACGAACCGTTGTTGAACATACTTTGCAACGCTTAGCTTCACATAGTCGTGTAAAAGGGATCATTGTTGCACTTGCAGAAAATGATCCTTGGTGGTCTCAAGTCTCAGTGAAAAGTGACACTACTATTCATATTGTTGTTGGCGGAGCGCAACGTGCGGACTCTGTTTCTAATGCATTAGAAGCGTTGGCAAAAATCTCCAATGATGATCCATGGGTATTAGTGCATGATGCTGCGCGACCATGCTTGCGACATCAGGATATTGACCATATGCTAGAGCAGCTTTCCAATCATCCTGTCGGTGGTATTTTAGGGATCCCCGTAACAGATACGGTTAAGCGCGCTAATATCGAGCAAGAGATTACAGAAACAGTGGAACGACAGGGCTTATGGCGGGCATCGACGCCACAAATGTTTAGACTCAAAACACTTAAAGATGCTTTACAGTTGGCCAAACAACAAAAATTAACAGTGACAGATGAAGCCAGTGCAATTGAATTGACCGGATTAAAAGCAATGATGGTGGAAGGGCATTCAGATAATATTAAAATTACCGTGCCACAAGATTTAGCATTGGCTAAATTATTTTTACAGCAACAGCGAGAACAAATATGAGAATTGGTCACGGCTATGATGTGCATAAGTTTACCGAAGGTGATTCGATTACACTGGGCGGTGTTGTTATTCCCTATACACATGGTTTAGAAGCACATTCGGATGGAGATGTCTTAATTCACGCCATTTGTGATGCATTATTAGGCGCTGCAGGTTTATGGGATATTGGTCATCATTTTCCTGATACGGATGCTGAGTTTGAAAATATTGATAGCCGTTTTTTATTGCGAAAAGTAATGAAGGATCTTAATAGACTAGGCTGGAAGGTCAACAATGTGGATAGTACAATTATTGCTCAACAACCAAGACTGACGCCTTTTATGCCGAGCATGCGTAGTATTTTAGCTCAAGACTTAGCAATTGCAGTGGATGCTGTGAATGTAAAAGCGACCACGACCGAAAAACTAGGTTTTGCTGGGCGCAAAGAAGGCATTGTCGCACACGCTGTTGTTTTATTGGTAAAAGCATAAATCTTGGCTCGGTTTGAGTTTTCATCATTAGCACGCGTTAATGAATCAGCAACGCAATGTTTTGCAGAAATTCGCAAGAAACCAGACTATTTTCAAGTTGAAGAAGTTTTACCATTTGAACCTGATGGTTCTGGCGGACATGTTTGGCTAAAGATCCAGAAACGGGGCATTAATACAGACTGGCTGGCAAATGAACTCGCTAAATTTGCAGGTGTTAAATCAGTTGCCGTAGGTTATGCAGGGTTAAAAGACCGCCATGCTATAACTAGCCAATGGTTCAGTATTAATTTAGAAGGTTTTGATGAGCCGAATTGGGCTGAATTTGAAACGGATGATATTCAGATCATTGAACAAACACGTCACGGCAAAAAATTGAAGCGCGGCGTGTTAGCAGGGAACAAGTTCAAACTACGAATGACGAATGTTCAAGGTGAAAAAGACGACTGGGAAAACAATCTTAAACAAGTACAAAAGTTAGGCGTACCCAATTATTTTGGTGAACAGCGTTTTGGTCATCAAATGGGCAATTTAGAGCGGGTGGACTATTGGTTTTCTACCGGTAAAGCGCCTCGAAAACGCACTCAAAAAAGTTTATACCTCTCAGCAGCCCGTTCGTGGTTATTCAATCTTGTATTGGCTGAGCGAATTAAACAAGAAAATTGGAATCAAGCCTTAATGGGTGACATGATGTTATTGGCAGGCACTAAAGCCAGCTTATTTGGCGTAGACAAACTTGATGATGTATTGGCAACACGATTGACAACAATGGATATTCATCCAACAGGTCCAATGTGGGGACGAGGAAACCTACACGTTAAAGACGACAGTTTACTACTCGAAAAGCAGATATTATCAGACTGGGACACGTGGAAAATAGGTCTTGAAAAAACGGGTTTAAATCAGGACAGACGCGCATTACGTGTATTTCCAAGTGACTTTAGTTGGCAGTTCTTAGATAATGAACAATTAGATATAGTGTTTTTTCTACCTGCGGGTTGTTATGCAACAGCCGTGCTGAGAGAATTAGCGGTATGCATTAATGTACAACAGCGGAACTAAAGGTTTGCCTATATACTCTCAATATATTGAACACAATGATAAACAAGGTAAATATCATGAAAGGTATATTTAAAAATACAATATGGATTTTACTGCTATTGCCGATATTAGTATCTGCTCAGACATGGAAGGCGGGTAGTGGTGACAAACAGATAGCCGTCTTGGAGTTATTTACTTCTGAAGGTTGCGGCTTGTGCCCGGCAGCCGATCGCTGGGTGCATGATTTGCCTAATCAAGGAATAACAGGAGAAAATCTTATCATATTAGGTTTTCATATTGATTATTTGAATGATAAAAAAGGCTGGGTAGATCGATTTGCCAGCCCAGTTTTTTCAGCAAGACAGCGTCAGCAAGCACAAATTAATTTAGCTCAAACGGTATACACACCAGAGTTCTTTGTCAGTGGTGAAGTGATTCACCTATGGAAAAAGCATGTGAAAAAAGTAGTTCAAGCTGTTAATAAATTTGAACCAGAAGCTGGAATTGAATTGATTGTTTCTCAACAAGGTAATGAGCTTGTGATTGACAGTCATATAGGTGTCAAGGGAATGGAGAATCGCGCATATTCCAAATTGTACCTTGCGATAACAGAAAGTGATATCAGTAGCAAAGTAAGTGGCGGTGATAACGCGGGCGTCACATTTAACCATCAAAATTTAGTAAGAAAATGGCTGGGTCCTTTTGCGCTCGATGAAAGCGGCGAAACGGATGTATCCACACTAGTTCAGATTAAAGATGATTGGAAACTAGAAAACTCACATGTCGTAGCTGTGGTGCAAAACTTAAATGATGGCTTTGTATTGCAAGCATTAGAATTACCACTAGCAGCGTGTGATTAAACTCTCCAGAGAAGAATAAATGGAATATTTACCAATATTTGTCGATTTAAAAAATCGACCGTGTCTCGTCGTGGGAGGCGGGGATATTGCCGCTCGAAAAGCAGGGCTGTTACGCAAGGCGCAAGCCAAAGTCACTATTGTCGCGCCAACTGTTTCAGCAACGACACAAGCATTAATTGATGCAGATGAACTGAGCTGGATTAATGGCACGTTTTCAAAAGACTTATTGTCAGGAAACAGCTTGGTTATAGCGGCTACTGATGATGAAAAAGTGAATCAGCAGGTTTATCAGCAAGCGAAACAAAATAATATTCTAGTTAATGTAGCCGATTGCCCTGAATTATGTGATTTTATTTTGCCGTCGATTCTTGACCGATCGCCGATAGTTGTTGCCGTATCCAGTGGCGGAAAATCACCTATTCTAGCAAGGCAATTAAGAGCGAGATTAGAAACCTTAATTCCACCTGCTTATGGCAAGCTTGCAGACTTGGTAGGTCGTTATCGAAATGCCGTTCAGCAGAAGTTACCAAAACTCTCAATGCGCCGCCGCTTTTGGGAATCGGTCTTACAAGGTAAGGTTGCAGATCATGTCTTGGCTGGCAGAGATCAACAAGGTGACGATTCATTACAAGCACTGCTTGAGCAAACAAAAACAGCCGATCTGCAAAAAGGTGAAGTCTACTTAGTGGGCGCTGGGCCGGGCGACCCTGAACTATTAACATTTAAAGCGTTACGCTTGATGCAACAAGCCGACATTGTGTTTTATGATCGCTTAGTGAGTAAAGAAGTATTAGCATTAGTTCGCCGAGAAGCAGAACAGGTTTATGTGGGAAAACAGCGGGCATGGCATGCCGTCCGCCAAGAGGAAATTAATCAGCTTTTATTAACACATGCACAACAGGGCAAACGTGTTTTACGTCTTAAAGGTGGCGACCCGTTTATTTTTGGACGTGGTGGTGAAGAAATTGAAACCCTAGCAGCTGAAAATATTCCTTTTCAAGTTGTACCGGGAATAACAGCTGCATCAGGTTGCTCAACTTATGCGGGAATCCCTCTAACACACCGAGATTATTCACAAAGTTGCACTTTTGTAACCGGCCAATTAAAAGAAGGTGAGCTAGATTTAAACTGGCAAGCGTTAGTGCAACCGAGGCAAACGGTTGTAGTCTATATGGGTTTGGCTGGCTTGCCTGTTTTAACGAAACAGCTACAAAAACATGGCATGTCAGCACATATGCCAGTCGCATTAATTCAGCAAGGTACTACCACCCATCAAAAAGTATGGGTTAGCACGATTGCTGAAATAGCTGATTTAGCAGAGAGAGAGCAACCCATTGCCCCAACATTGTTTATTATTGGTGAGGTTGTTAACTTACATAACTCTTTGTCATGGTTTGAGAAAAATCACTAGAAGTGAATTAGAACTGACTATTAAAATACTTTAGTTATATTACAAATCAAGTGATAAATTCATAAATATTTAAAAAAAGGAATTTTTCCTAGGTGCAGCCGTGATGTATTTTGCTAATATCGCTCCCGATAGATTTTATTTAATTGAGAGCGAGAGAGTTGCAGAATATGAATTTACCCCATAAACGATCAGTTTTATCACTGGTGTTACTAAGCGCAATGACAGCAACAGCTGTTATGGCAGAAGATAGTATTGAATTAACAGATATAGAAGTTATCGGCACAACACCATTACATGGTGTCGGTTTGCCGGCTGACCAAATTGCCAGCAATGTTCAAACGGCAACAGCAGAAGATATCGAAAAGGCGCAAGGTCTTGACCTAACTGATTTTATGACGCGTACATTAGGTAGCGTCAATATTAATTCAGCTCAAAATAACCCTTATCAACCCGATGTGCAGTACCGTGGTTTTAGTGCTTCACCTTTACTAGGTTTAGCACAAGGTTTAGCGGTTTACATGGACGGTGTTCGTCTTAATACACCGTTTGGTGATAATGTGCATTGGGATACTATTCCACAATCAGCGATTGCTAGCATTAATCTTATGCCGGGCTCTAACCCGCTATTTGGTTTAAATACCTTAGGTGGTGCATTATCAATTCAAAGTAAAAATGGTTTTACTAATCCAGGCCACTCAATTCAAGGCTATTGGGGTTCGTTTAATCGCCGTGCTGTTGAAATTGAAAGTGGTGCTAATGATGGCAACTTGGGCTATTTTGTAACCGGTAACTGGTTTAAAGAAGATGGCTGGCGTGATGCATCGCCATCAGAAGTGAAACAATTATTTGCCAATGCTAGCTGGCGGAGTGAGACATCAACATTGGATTTAAGCCTAACGGCATCTGACAATGAGTTGATAGGTAATGGACCTGCACCAGTTGAGTTGATTGATATTAACCGTAAGGCAATCTTTACTTCACCTGATATCACTGAAAATAAAATGCAATTGCTTAATTTAACAGCCAGCCATTGGATTAATGATAATCTGCAATTGGCGGGTAATGCCTATTATCGTCATAATAAAACAGATAGTTTTAATGGTGATGGTGCCGATTTTGATGATGATGGCGTGAACTTCCTTGATGACGATGGAAATTTATTGCTCGATCAAAATGGCAACAATATCTTGATTAACGAGGCAATTAATAACCGTGGTGCTATCAAAGAAAATAGTGGTGGTTTACAAGGTCAATTAACTTTCTTAAACGATATTGCCGGTTATGAAAACCAACTGATAACCGGTGCAAGTTATGATCGGGGCACAAGTGATTATAATGCGACGGTTGAAGTGGTTGATTTGAATGATGACCGTTCAACAACAACAACAGGTATTTTTGCTGCCGATGAAGAGGTGGATGTAAGTACAAAAAATCGTACATACAGCTTGTTCTTTACCGATACCGTTTCATTGACGGAGCAGTTAGCACTGACATTGAGTGGACGATATAACAATACACGCATTAAAGTAGAAGACAATATTGACCCTACATCAACAATTAATGCGACACATAAGTTTAATCGCTTTAATCCTGCCGCAGGTCTGACTTTTGCATTTAATGATATGACATCGACTTACTTGAGTTATAGTGAGTCATCGCGCGCGCCTACACCGTCAGAACTAGGTTGTTCTGATCCGGATGCACCATGTACTTTACCTAATGCCTTTTTGTCTGATCCACCATTAGATCAAGTGGTCGCAAAAAGTTGGGAAGGGGGCTTAAGAGGTCATTGGGGACAATCTATTGCATGGAATGCAGGCCTGTTCTCCACTACCAATCATGACGATATTTTATTCATCAGTACTGGAGGAACAACAGGAAATCTTGGTTATTTTGACAATATTGGTAAAACACGTCGTCAAGGTATTGAGTTAGGTGTATCAGGAGATCAAGGTGCATTGTCATGGGCAGTGAACTATTCTTATGTGGATGCAGAATTCCGCTCACCCCTTAAAATAAGTAGCCCTGCCCATCCGAATGCTGATGGCAATGGTGATATTCTTGTGAAATCGGGTGATAAAATTCCTGGTATTCCGGCACATAATCTTAAGTTAGTAGCAGATTATGCTATTACACCTAAATTCTCATTTGGTGGTGATGCATTGTTAAATGCGGATCAATATTACCGAGGCGATGAGTCTAACCAACTAAGCAAAATAGCGGGTTACACGGTGGTTAATTTACATGCACACTATAATGTAACGCCACATGTTAAATTCTTCGCTAAAGTGGATAACCTATTTGATCGAGACTACTCAAACTTTGGCCTATTAGGTGATCCAAGTGAAATTTTCCCAACTATGACCAACCCACGCTTTGAAGGCGTAGGCGCACCACGTGCCGGTTGGATTGGTATTAAAGTATCAATGTAATTAGCTAAGGTAAAATCTAGCAATAGACTAGAACTATGATATAGGCTTTATATCCTTATCTTCAACCGCGATATTGTTTATCAATATCGCGGTTTTTTTTGCACGAAGTTTGGTGGTTTATATACCCGTGATACTCCAATATTCGAATAGAACTTTCGTTCGTGGTCAACTACTGTATGGCTGCAGGAGGTAGAACAACGCAGGTGCTGTTGCCCAGAGCCTGTGGAACTGAAAGCCTCTTTCGATAAGCTTCAGGGGTGAACAGGTTTATAGTAAAGTTTACAGCTTCACTGAACGTACGGATGTAGCTGAGTGGATGATTGAGCAAAGCCTAAAATAGATGTTCTAGTTTAAAATAGTGTTAGCTTTTACGCATCTCAAGCTCTACTTTTAAAATAGTCATTGTCTATTTTAGGTTTATTAACTTATCCTTGAGCTCTTATGGTAATCCCCCCATTTTTAATGGAGATCAGTAGTAGATATTTTTCTCTGTGTTAATTTTAATTTCTGAATTGGTGTAATACCACCAATTCCCATATTAGGTCGTTCGTTATTATAAGTCCACA
>JALSLH010000051.1 GCA_026988435.1 Methylophaga sp. | reverse complement strand
TGAATAAACTCAACCATCGCCCTCGAAAAACACTCAATTTCAAAACACCTCATGAGCTCTTTTTTGATGAAAACCACCAAAAAGCTGCATGAATATTGGAATTGCACTTATTGGTTGAATCTAAGAATGAATATTAATTCGGGTATGATATTAGTTATACCCGTGACCATTCAATCTGTAGATTTCAGAGTTTAGCACACGCGTCAGAGCAAGGCGCAATGTGAAGGCACAAAAAATTGCTCCTGCATTTTTTGCATACAGTCCATCCATGCACATAAATGACTGGTCTTTGTAAAGCATTGCAACGCGGCACTGGCGTTTGTGCTAATCTCCCACAGGGCAAGAGAATAAGCCACACTCTTCGTCGTTATAAAGTCTTAAATTATGCCTACATGGATGTAGGTAAGTAGAGCAACGCAGGAGCAGTTGCCGAGAATGACTAATTCTGCGACTTTATGCCTAGAATAGTATGGCTTCTTCTCCTGTTGAATTCTGCAGATTGAATGGTAACGGGTATAAACCTATTTTAAAAAGTATATAAACTTATGAATGCAATTATTTTTCTTATTCAATGCCCCGATCAAAAGGGTTTAGTTGCTAGCATCACCAGCTTTTTTGCACAGCGACAATATAATATTCTACATTGTCAGCAATATACTGATCTGCAAGATGGTCAATATTTTATGCGCATCAAATTGGAAGATGATGGCCAATTACAGCGTGAAGAGTTAGAACAGCAATTTACTGAATTTGCGACTACATTAGGTTTAGAGTGGTCAGTACGTTATTCGGATGTTCCATACCGTGTTGCATTATTGGTAACTAGAGCTTCTCACTGCCCCTATGATTTATTGCTGCGCCAGCAAGAGGGAGAACTGAAATGTGATATTCCATTGGTCATTGGTAATCATAATGACTTGGAGAATATGGCAAAGCAATTTAATGTGCCGTTTCACCACTTGCCAATTAGCAAGGAAACAAAACCACAACAAGAAGCACAAATCAATAACTTATTAGAAAAGCATGATATTGATTTAGTGGTCATGGCGCGCTATATGCAAATTTTATCTGAAGACTTTGTGCTGCGGCATTCAGGTCATGTGATTAATATTCATCATGGCTTTCTACCCGCTTTTCAAGGGGCAAAACCTTATCATCAAGCTTATGCGCGAGGCGTAAAAATTATTGGTGCAACAGCGCATTATGCTACTGCTGATTTAGATGAAGGACCGATCATTGAACAAGATGTCGAACGTGTTATGCATGATAATAGTCCTGAAGATTTAGTAATGATTGGTAAAGATATTGAGCGTTTAGTATTGGCGCGTGCAGTGAAAGCTCATATTGAACATCGCATTATTATTTCAGGCCGTAGAACGATTGTTTTTTCTGAAGGAGCTTAGTTTATAGACTGAATTTCATTATTGATTAAGTAGTTAAAATAACGACTACTTCCTTGTTCCTATACCCATAACATATGAAAATACATGCTTCAGAGTGCTTGAGCCATTCCAATTATAGGCGCATCTATGCAGCAATGGTTATTCCCTTGCAAATAGATGGAACGACGAAGTGGGATGGCTCAAGCGCTTCTTCGATGGATTTAAAAACGCTTTATGCTGCGTTATTGATTTTGGTAATGGAGAGACCATTACCTGCAATCAATGCCTTGCCTAAAACGTTTTTAAATTCCACTGAAAGATGCATTTTCATATGTTATGGGTATTTTATGGCATTAATTATGCTTCATCAGTAGGTAAATTATAGATGAAGGTACTTGATGAATTCACAAGACAATGCACCTCTTTCTCTGGAAGACTCGCTAAGGCAAATAATTAATCGTGGTGAAATCGATGTGCCTATGCTGCCCGAAGTGGCGAATAAAGCACTATTATTAGCACAAAACCCTGAGACAGATGCCACTGAAATGGCAAAATTAATCCAAAGTGATCAATCGTTGGCAGGCCATGTGATGCGCATTGCTAACTCTGTAGCCTATACACCACTATCCAATTTAGTTTCGCTACAACAAGCCGTTGCTCGCCTTGGTATGACCATTATTAGTGAAATTGCACTCGCTGCCGCTATTGGTGCCAAATTGTTTAACACGCCAGGCTATGAGGACTATGTTGCAGGTATTTGGCAACATGCGATTGCTACATCGCTTTGGTCAAAAGAA
The DNA here is from genome assembly GCA_026988435.1 of Methylophaga sp. Classification (GTDB taxonomy): domain Bacteria; phylum Pseudomonadota; class Gammaproteobacteria; order Nitrosococcales; family Methylophagaceae. The sequence continues at coordinate 12,279 of JALSLH010000051.1, read as the reverse complement.
GTGGCTCGTCATTGCCGCAGTAATGTTGAAGTGGCATTTCTTGCCGGTTTATTACATTCAATTGGTCGCCCTGCCGTTTTGCAAACGATTTTAGATTTGGCTAATAAAAAGAATATTTCGTTAACGGCAGAAGACGTTCATCAATTAGAAAATAACTATTGCCAACAGGTGAGTGAAGCGGTTGTTAATAAGTGGCAAATGCCAGCATTGGTTATTGAGGCGGTCTGCGCCTATACTGAATACAATAGTGCATTAACAGCAGGTGTTCAGGCTACACATGTTGTAGTCGGTTCACGCTTTGCCACGAATATGTTAACGCCAGATAAGCTTGATAAAGAGACCTTGTTTGCTTTGCCTGTTTTGGGGAAATTAAATCTCTATCAAGATGATGTAGAAAAAATATTTGAACAAACCGAGTCGGTAAAAGTACGATTGGAAGGTTTATCATCATGAGTAAAATACAAGCTAGTTATGATGTAATGGTGATAGGGAGTGGTCCGGCGGGTCAAAAAGCAGCAATTCAGGCTGCTAAGGTAGGACAAAGTGTCGCAATTATTGAACGAGACAGCTTATTCGGCGGGGCATGTGTTCACCGAGGGACCATTCCTTCAAAAACGCTACGTGAAAATGCATTGCGAGTGAAGCATATGCGCCAAAATGCGGCATTAGCAGATTTCGAACTTAGTGAAGCAACAGAAATGGTTACACTGATTGATCGTTTGGATGATGTCCTTAAATCACATGATCGCTATATGCGGAAACAAATTGATCGTAACAAGATTGATCGTATACATGGCCGAGCAAGTTTTGTTGATAGTCACACCATGAAAATAACTAAAGTTGATGGTGATACAGTTGATGTAAGTGTAAGTAAAGTCATTCTTGCAGTGGGTTCTTATCCAAGAAAACCTGATAATATTCCCATTGATCACGAGCATATTTTCGATAGTGACTCAATTCTCTCCATGTTGTATTTACCGGCGAGTCTAACAGTGCTAGGCGGTGGCGTCATTGCCAGCGAATATGCTTCTATTTTTCAGGCGCTGGGCGTGAAAGTGACTATGATAGATCGTTATCCAACGCCATTAGGTTTTCTAGATAGTGACATGACAGATACTTTTGTGAAAGCATTCAGAGGCATGGGGGGCACTTGGTTAGGAAAGCAGAATGTTGAAAAAGTATATTGGGATGAAGTGAGTGAAGTGGTGACCCAATGCGCTGATGGCACAATAGTACGCAGTCAAAAATTATTATGTGCAGCAGGGCGGTTGGCAAATGTTGACGGCCTTCAGCTTGATAATGCAGGCTTGTCACTTAATGAAAAAGGATTGATTAGTGTTGATGATATGCTCTGCACAGAAATTGATAATATTTATGCCGCAGGTGATGTTATTGGTCCACCTTCATTGGCATCAGCTTCAATGGAACAAGGCCGGCGAGCAGCACGCAATGCATTGGAAATAGAAACAGGACAAATGAGTCCGCTTATTCCATCAGGAATATATTCTATTCCTGAACTCTCTTCTGTTGGTTTAAACGAAAAACAAGCACGAGAGCAATATGGAAACATTATTGTCGGAACAGCTAAATTTGCAGAAGTTGCACGAGGCCAAATTTCAGGCAATACGGAAGGAATGCTAAAAATTGTTGCTGATGGCCAAGGTAAAAAAATACTGGGCGTGATGTTAGTAGGGGAAGGTTCAACTGAGGTGGTACATATTGGCCATATGGCCATGCTGTGTGATGCGGAGGTTGATATATTTGTTGAAAGCACATTTAACTTTCCAACATTAGCAGAAGCGTATAGGATAGCGGCATTAGAAATATTGGCGAAACGCTGATAATGGCGAGATCTTATGAAAACAATCATGATTACAGGTGCAACATCAGGTTTTGGTGAAGCAACGGCCCGTTTATTTGCTAAAAATGGCTGGAAATTAATTCTTACTGGACGAAGAAAAGCACGATTAGAACACTTGCAAGATGAGTTGGGCGGTGTCAGCAATGTGCATATTTGTTGTTTTGATATCGGTCATCGCCAAGCAGTCGAACAGGCTATTTATTCTTTACCTGATACGTTTTCAAAAATTGATCTTTTATTGAATAATGCAGGGCTGGCTTTGGGGCTAGAACCAGCCGATGAAACTAATCTTGATGATTGGGATCAAATGGTTAATACCAATATCAAAGGTCTGATGTATTGTACCAGAACAGTATTACCTATTATGAAACAGCTTGGGCAAGGTTATATTATTAATATAGGTTCAGTGGCAGGAAATTGGCCTTATCCTGGTGGAAATGTGTATTGTGCAAGCAAAGCATTTGTTCGCCAATTTTCATTAGCGATTAGGGCTGATTTATTAGGTTCAGGCATTCGGGTCACAAATATTGAACCGGGTAATGCAGAAACTGAATTTTCAGATGTCCGATTTAATCAAGACAAACAACGGGCGGACAAAGTGTATCAAAATACGGTTGCTTTAACCGCACAAGATATTGCAGAAACAATCTATTGGTTAGCAAATACCCCAGCACATATGAACGTAACAATAATGGAAATTATGCCAACACAACAAGCAACAGGTCCTTTAGCTATTTATCGGGAATAATTGCTAGGTCAGGCTAAGAGAACATCCATGTTGTTGGATTAGGATGAGCTTGTTTGGCATCTAGAAACTTTAATCCTTTAATACATCGAACGGCTAACCAAATTACTGTAAAACCCCATATAACAAAACCAATAAGGATGGGAATGGTAATAAAGCCGATGATGAAATAGAGTATGCCAATCCAGAAAGTACGGATTTGGAAACGATAATGTGATTTCAGCCAATCAGGAGCATCTTCTTTATTTACATAAGCCATAATTACGCCAATAAGAGACGTGATAGGAATAATAATATTGGCTACTAATAAGATATAAATTATTTGCGGGGTCGACGTGTTTTCCGTTTTTGTTTCCATGCCTTCTACTCGTTTTAACTAATAATGAATAATTATAACAAAACTGATTTATCTCCTCTATTAAGTAACGGTTTGCTCAGTAATGTAATAGCTAATAACGCCCAAACCGTAATCGCCCCCGTGGGTAAGTCAAAAACTAAGGATGCCATTAAACCAAAAAAATAACCCAACAAACCTATAATATAAGCAGTAATAAGCCGTTTTCGCCCACTTATAATATGGCGGCTGGCAAGCGCAGGGAAAATTAGGCTGGCAAAAACTAAGTATATCCCGATCAATTGAACAGAAGCCGTCACAGCTAATGAAAATACCAGATAAAAAAGAATGGGACGTTGTTTGCAGTCAAAAGAAAACCAGGCAATGAGTAGCGGGATATAAAGCGCCGCTACCCATAATAATTGTTCGCTACTGACCCATAAAATCTGACCAACCAGCAAGTCATGCAATAGTTCATCACTATGTGGTGCATAACTGGCTAAAATTAGACCACCGCTAGCGGCTAATACGAAAAGTAAACCAATTAATGCTTCTAAACTATCTGAATGGCGTTTGGCTAAATAATGAATCAATGCCGCGCCTGCCAGTGCACTGATGCCAGCAAAAATCTGGATTTGCCATGTGGCAAGTTCCCCACCAAATATCGTGGCAGCAATCACACCCAGTGCCGCAATTTGGGCGATGGCAATATCAATAAAAATAATACCTCGCTTGAGCACTTCTTGCCCCAAAGGAATATGGGTTGAGAGCACGAGTGCTCCGGCTAAAAAAGCCGGAACAACTAGCATGATATCAAAATCTCCCCAGATCATTTGTTTGCATCCAACAGGCGCGTGATGGTGTCATCAAACAAAGAAAATAGGTCTTGGCTTTGTTCATCTCCTCCCACGGTAAAAGGTAAGGTGACATTTTGAATGGTGATCTTTTCTGCCAGCCAATCACTTGCTCTACTGGGTTGATAAGCGGCATGAATGACTATTTTAGCAGGTGTCGCTTTCAATGTTTTGAGCACCGTATTTAAATAATCAACACTGGGTGGAATACCTGGTTTTTCTTCTAATGTTTCAATTTTATTCAAATGTAACCAGTTAAATAGATAACCCCAACTATTATGTTGAACAACAATGGCAATGCCATTTAATGGTGCGGCTTGTTGCTGCCATTTTTCGATAGCGGTAGACCAGCGTTGCATAAAATCCTGTCCACGTTGTTGATAATAATCAGCATTGGCTGGATCAAGCTTTTGTAAGCGTTGTGACAAAGCCTTGGCAACCAATTGAATATTGACAGGACTGGTTTGAATATGCGGATTACCTGCGGCATGAATATCGCCTTGGCTTCGATCAAGTGCGGTTGGTATATCAATCAGCCGAACATAGTCTGTCGCCATAAAATAGCCTGATCCACCGATCTGGATATTGGCATTGCCTGATTTTCTTTGTAAAAGTGGTAGCCAGCCTATTTCAAGTTCAGCACCGGTGCAGACTAATAAATCAGCACGTCTTGCTTTTGAAATTAAACTTGGTCGAGCCTGAATGTGGTGCGGATCCTGTAAGCCTGTTGTTGCTGAAAAAATAGTTATTTTATCACCCCCCAATTCTTTAGATAATGAGGCCCATTCCGGTTCACAGGCAAAAATATTGAGATCTGCAAAAACAGAAAAACTGCTTAAAAGTAAGCTTATAAAAAGTAACTTTTTCATGGTTGTATCCTTAGTAAGTATGGGCGCCATGGCTGCCGATATTGACGGTATATTGTAAGAAGAATTGTGTGTCGTTATTGCCAGTGAATGATTTGTCATAATCAATCTGGGCACGAATACGACTAAATTCACTAGGTAACCATTCCACCATGGCACTATAGCGTTGTGGATTATCGCCAGACAGGTTCAAATTAGCATTTTGTATAAAACCGATATTGGAGGCCTTAAGAGAACTGCCTAACTGGTCATAACGTACACCGGTACGCCAATGGGGGATAAATTGATAGATGCCCTCGATATAGCCACCATATTGTTTGCCATTATAATGTGTTGAGCCGCCTTGAATCAGTTTGCCATCATCATGAGCATAGAAATATTCCGTCAGCAAGGTGAAATTCTGCTGAGAGGGATTACCATTTGGTGCCCATTTATAAATAAATGAGAGATTACTAATATCGGTATCGCCGCTGAAGGTCACGGCTGAATCCCCATTACCAATGGCACGGTCTTTAGGTGTAGATTGCCAATAAGCAGCACTTGCTTGCCAACTGTGACTAATGCCGATATCGGCGCCTGTTTTAGCATAAACGAGCCAATCACCCACATCACTATGTGTGCCATTGCCTGGATAGTGGTTACCATTACCCACGGTTCCACCAAGCTCAATAAGTTGCTCCGTTGGTAATACATAGCTTAATTTTAGTCCGTCAGTGGAGAGTTGATCACCGAACAAACCTCGGTAAATAAGCGGTGCATCACTAAAATTCCAAGCATGAGCATGGCGCTCATTTAAATAGCCAATAGGGGAGAAAAAGCGACCGGCGCGAAGTGTTACACCATGACCTAGCCCGAGTGTTTCGATAAATGCTTCCTCAATACCGATTTCAGTGGCACCATCTTCATCGGCTAATGCAAAGGTGGCTTGTCCTGCTAATATTTGGTCGATATTAGCACTGAAAGTCAGCTCACTTTCTCCCAAGGAGAAACCTTTAGTTGCTAAGCCCGCTTCTTGTTGCAGAGAGAAGCCGTTTAACAGATAATTATCAGTATTCTTTGAATAGCCACTAAATTGACCATTTAACACCATGCTAATAGCTGGATTAAAACTGTTACTACGTTGCGGTGTTTTGGGTGGGGGTGTTGCTTTAACAACGGCCACTTCAGTTTGCACGGCTTTGGTTTCGTTTTCTGCTTTGGCTAGACGTTGTTCTAATTGCTGGATCCGTTGTTCATAGTCCGCCTTCATTTGGGCGACTTCTTCTTTTAGATCAGTAATATCATCAGCAAAAACAGGATTGCTGACCATTATCGCACAAGCGATTAATACGCTTATTTTGGTTTTGTTATAGTTCATCATTATTTCTCATAGCATGAATTACAGCAAGAAGATCTATCTTAAAATAGATCTTTCCTGCGGATAAAAGGTGGGTTTAAGCTATGAAAAAGAAGGAGGAGCGCGAATACTGTGGTTATTGCGTAATTGTGTTGATACAAACGCGACGGAGAAAATTGCCTCAACAGCACAAGATTGGCTGGTAAAAGGCAAAGATATTGATGTGATTATATCTAATGTTGGAGCATGACCAATACTAGCAAGGCGTTGACACTGCTCAGAGCTAACATGGTAGGGATGTGTAACCTCATGCCAAATGGCAAACGACTGCATAAACAGCAATAATGCTGCCAGTAGGTAGAGCCAATGACGTTGCTTAAGGATGTTTTTCACGAATAAAGTAGCTTTACTTGCTTAATAATTGATCTAACAAAGTCTCGTAGATTTCTGACAAAGTGTCAAGGTCAGTGACAGAGACACACTCATCCACCTGATGAATAGTAGCGTTGAGAGGACCCAGCTCAACGACTTGTGCCCCTGTTGGCGCAATAAAACGCCCATCCGAAGTGCCGCCGGAAGTAGATAATTCTGTGTCATAACCTGTAGTTGTTTTGATTGCTACCTTCACAGCATCTACCAATGCACCACTAGCAGTACGAAAGGGTTTTCCTGATAATTCCCACTTTAAATCATAGTTTAATTGGTGTTTATCTAATATCGCTTCGACTTTTTGTTGTAATTGCTCGTGGGTGAGTTCGGTAGAATAACGGAAGTTAAAGATAATATCTGCGGTGCCGGGAATAACATTGGTGACGCCAGTGCCTGAGTTTAAGTTAGATACTTGAAAGCTGGTAGGTGGAAAATCTTCATTACCTTGATCCCACTCAATTGCACATAATTCAGTTAAAACAGGTGCTAATAAATGAATAGGGTTTTCAGCAAGATGAGGATAAGCAATATGTCCCTGTTTACCTTGAACCGTTAGATAGCCATTGAGTGAGCCACGGCGACCATTTTTAACGATGTCACCGACTTTGTTAGTGCTTGATGGCTCGCCTACTAGACACCAGTCAATTTTTTCACCACGGGCTTCGAGCGTCTCAATGACTTTAACGGTGCCGCCTGTTGCAGGGCCTTCTTCATCGCTGGTAATAAGGAAAGCGATAGTGCCTGTATGATCATTATTGTTGGCAATAAACCGTTCGCAGGCGGTCACAAAGGCGGCAATACTGCCTTTCATATCCGCCGTGCCGCGTCCATATAATAAGCCATCACGAATTACGGGTTCAAAGGGGGGGGAGGTCCAATTTTCTTCTGGGCCTGTTGGCACAACATCGGTATGACCGGCAAAGGCGAAGACAGGTGACTGAGTACCGCGTCTTGCCCAAATATTATCCGTATCTCCAAAACGTAAGTGTTCGATAGTGAAACCGATAGATTCTAAACGCTCAGCTAAACGTTGCTGACAACCAAGATCTTCAGGCGTTACACTGGGGCGACTAATTAAATCTTTGGTAAGTTCTAGTGTTGCTGACATAGTGGGCTCACTCATTATTTTGCGAATTTGGCAGCGTAGTCTGCTTCTTTGAATCCTACCATACAGCCAGAATTATCACATAATACCGGCCGTTTTATTAACGTTGGGTTTTCTAACATAAGCTCAACAGCACTAGCTTGGTCAAGTTGCTCTTTACGAGAATCGTCTAACTGTTTCCACGTCGTACTACGCTTATTGAGTAAGACTTGCCATGAAACAGATTCTAACCATGAATTAATTGTAGCCTCATCTAAACCATCAACACGAACGTCATGAAATTTAAAATCAACATTGTTAGCTTCACACCAACGACGTGCTTTTTTGACTGTGTCGCAGTTTTTTATGCCGTACAAAATAACCATTGCTAGGAGTTTTCGGCTTGTATTGCTTCTAGCAAACTTAAGATTCGGTGAGCCGCATTAATGCATTCTTCAATGGGTGCCACTAATGCCATTCTTATGCGGTTCTTACCTGGGTTACCCTTTTCGGTATCACGCGCTAGAAAGCTACCTGGCAAAACGGTGACATTTTGTTCATCAAATAATCGACGGGCAAATTCAGTATCTGAAATTGGAGTTTCAGCCCATAGATAAAAACTAGCTTCAGGTAAACTGACATTCATATTCCGGCCTAAAATGGCTAAAACGGCATCAAATTTCTCACGATATTGTTTTCGGTTGTATATGACATGATCTTCATCTTGCCAAGCAACCACAGATGCAGCTTGTGTAGGGAGAGGCATAGCGCAACCGTGATAGGTTCGGTAGCGTAAAAAGTCTTTTATCACTTTCTCATCACCGGCCACAAAACCACTGCGTAAGCCTGGTGCATTTGAGCGTTTTGATAAGCTATGAAAAATCACGCAATGACTAAAATCGGTATAGCCCGCTTTAACCGCCGCTTCTAATAGGCCTGTAGGTGGCTGTGTTTCATCAATATAAATTTCTGAATAACATTCATCCGACGCAATAATAAAATTATGCTTATGTGCTAATTCAATCAGCATGGTTAATGTTGCTTGATCGATAACGGCACCGGTAGGATTGCCGGGGCTACATAAATACAATAATTGGCAACGATCCCATATATCAGCAGATACCGCAGAAAAGTCAGGAATAAAGTTATTATCTGAATCGCAGTTTAGGAAATAAGGTTCTGCACCCGCTAAAATGGCTGCACCTTCATAGATCTGATAAAAAGGATTGGGCATCAAAATCAAGGGGGCGCTCTGGCTTCCATTCAGATCAAGCTGGCTGACCCCTTGATCTTCTTGATTCCTATCCACAACTGCTTGCGCAAAAGCAAATAATGCCTCACGTGTACCGTTTACAGGCAGTATATGTCGGGTCGCTTGAATATAACCGGTTAACTGAAAACGATTTCCTAACCATTTTTCTATGGCAAGTCTAAGCTCAAGTGTGCCGATAGTAGTCGGGTATGTAGATAAACCATGCATATGTTCAATAACCGCTTCCGCAATAAACCCTGGGGTAGGGTGTTTAGGTTCACCAATAGATAAAGCAATATGGTTTAGATGTTCAGGCGGATTACCCCCTGCTTTAAGCTCTGCAAGCTTTTCAAATGGGTAAGGATGTAGTTTTGCCAGTTCAGGATTCATTGTTGTAAATACGGATAGCTAAAAATCAAGAAGTATAGCGGGTTATTCATAAATCTTAAATTAATAATGTAGCTTTATTTTGTGCATAGTATAAAATTTATCAATGAATGCACAAAATCACCCTCATCATCGTTTAGCCATTGCTAGTTTATTATTTTCAGCCAGCCTTTGGGGTTTAATTTGGTATCCCTTGCGATTATTGAATGAGGCTGGGATGAGCGCAGTTTGGAGCTCATTAATAATGTATTTGGCGGCTGGTGCAATAGCTATCCCTGTACTATATAAACAGTACAAATCAATACACACACACCGTGCAGATTTATTAGCCTTAGCGGCTGCTGCGGGCATCACTAATGTGGCTTTTGTCGTAGCGTTGATAGACGGTGAAGTTATGAGGGTGATGCTATTATTTTATCTGTCGCCATTATGGACGGTTTTATTAGGTCGATGGTGGCTGGGTGAGCAATTATCACGATCTGCAATAATGATGTTTGCTGTTGCAATGACGGGTTCTATTATAATGCTGTGGAACCCAGAAATGGGTTGGCCATGGCCTCATGGAATGGCAGATTGGTTAGCATTAATGGCAAGTATAGCCTTTTCAATTAATAATGTATTGGCTCGAAAACTTGGCCCGGTATCTATGGGTGTGAAAACAGGTGTTGTTTGGTGGGGCGTTGTAGCGACCTCATTAGTTGTTTTACTTTGGCAGCAGACTTCAGTGCCAGATGTTGCTCTCAGCGTTTGGATGGGTGCAGCATTTCTGGGATTAATAGGTATTTCAACAATGACCATTGCCGTTCTTTACGGAGTGGGTAAGATGCCGGTTTATCGCTCATCAGTTATTATGTTATTTGAATTAATTGTTGCCGCGGTAGCTGCATGGCTACTCACAGATGAAGTTATGTCATCACAAGAATGGCTAGGTGGGGTTTTAATTTTAGCAGCAGCTTATGGTGTTGCGCGAACAGAAATAAAAGAGGATGAATATGATTAAATCAATTGCACATGCAAGTTTCTTAGTGAAGAATTTAGATACGTCGCTGATGTTTTATCGCGATATTTTGGGAATTGAACAAAACATGACACGACCTGAATTTCCATTTGATGGTGCATGGTTAGATTTGGGTGACAGCGGACAGCAATTGCATTTAATGAAGTTGCCCAACCCAGATTCACAAGAAGGTCGACCTGAGCATGGCGGTAAGGATAAACATATTGCTTTGGTGGTAGATGACTTGAATGCGTTAGCAAAGAAACTTGATGCAGCAGGGGTCAGTTTTTCGCGTAGCAAATCAGGTCGAGCGGCCTTTTTTTGCCGTGATCCAGATGGTAATGCACTAGAGTTTGCAGAAGGTTTTTCTATTACAAAAAACTGAGTGATTTGGTAGGTAAATTTACCTTTCAATGACTTACAGACTTACTCACATTTCCTGTGGATAACTCTGTGGTTAACTCTGAAAAAAATGATTAAGTCATTATTCTGTAACATTATCATTCAAATTGGTTAAAAATTAACCATGAAGTATAACCTTATTAAAATCAATGGGATACCGTTCACTTTTATAAGATCAATAACTTAGAGCGCATAGTTATTACAGTTTTATGATAGTGCTAGTAACTAGTGAATAACTTCTACTGTGGTGAAATAATTAATTGACAAATTAGGGTTTTAGCTAATTTATTATTCGAATTGTTCTTGTCATAATTCTTTAATATAACTGTATCATAAATGTAATAGTTGAAAGCTATCATTTGAAGCATTCTAAATTTTGAGTCATAGAGTTCATAACGCAACTCTGATTAAAGACTTAACTATGGAAATGCTTATGAATACACCAATAGATAATCCGATAATTATATGGCGGTTGCTTGATGGTAAACCCGGACATCAGAACCAAACGCTAGGCTTAATCAATGCACTTAAACGACGACAATCATGCCAAAGTTATGATATTTATGTTGGTAAGAATGATGCATTAATACCTATTCTAAGTGCAAGTTGGCCTCTTGGTTCTGGTTTACCATTACCTGACATCATTATGGGAGCAGGACATAGAACACATTTGCATTTACTTGCCGCTAAACGGGTATATGGTGGTAAAACAATTGTCTTAATGAAACCGAGTCTGCCGGCATCATTATTTGATCTTTGCTTTATTCCTGAGCATGATAATTATCAAGGCTATGGTAATGTTGTTGCCACAAAAGGTGTATTAAACCCATTACATTACCAAGGTGAGCATCGAGCAAATCAATCTGTGATTATGATTGGTGGTCCATCACGCCATCACCAGTGGGATGGTGAACAATTATTATCTCAAATTACAACACTGCTACAACAAAATACGAACATCAACTATATTTTAACGACTTCTCGGCGTACACCTACTGAATTTACTGACGCGCTGAAACAGTTATCATTTGATAATTTAACAAACTGTTTATTTGCTGATACCTCTTCTGACTGGGTGGCTGAACAATTGGCCAGGTCATCTACTGCATGGATTACCGAAGATTCTGTTTCCATGATTTATGAGGCGCTAACGGCAAGAGTTGGTGTAGGCATACTCTCAATGCCAATCAAACAAGAAAACCGTGTATCACGAGGCGTGAAAAAGCTATTGGATAATAATTTTATAGTCCGCTTTGATAAACAACGTGATAATAAAAATGTATTAAAACCTATTGCAGGGTTTATTGAAGCAGATCGCTGTGCCGATTGGATGTTAACTCAGTGGATGGAAGAATTGCCAGAAGCAATCGAACCAGTGATGGCTTAGGATTATCTATTTGAGAAAGAGTAAGCTAACTGTTGTGCAGGTTTTACCTGCCCTTGAATCAGGTGGTGTGGAACGCGGCACACTTGAAGTGGCCAAATATCTAACGTTAAAAGGTCACCGTTCAATAGTGATTTCTGCTGGCGGTCGAATGACAGCTAAATTGCGTAAACAAGGTAGCGAGCATCTTCCATGGGATATTGGTCGAAAATCATTGTGGACATTACGTTATATTCCGCGGGTACGAAAATTCCTCCACGATAATAAGGTTGATATTTTACATGTACGATCACGCTTTCCGGCATGGATTTGTTATTTAGCATGGCGAGGAATGGATCCTGCTACACG